>JAEYTU010000131.1 GCA_023433825.1 Planctomycetota bacterium | reverse complement strand
ACCCCTCGGTGTCGAGCGCGACCTCGACGCCGCACCCCGGAAACTCCTTCCAGTAACTCGCGATCCCGCCCGCGTCGGCGACCGAGCCGCGGTTCCAACCGCGTCGCTCGGCGCGGCTGCGGAACGTGCCGACGCCGACGCTGCGCCCTCGCGCGATCGCGAGGTCCTTGCGATTCGCGTGCTGTGGATCGAGTCGATCGACCGGACGGTCGAGCTGCGGGAACGGCGGCGTCGCCGCGACGCGCTGGAGGTGCGCGCGCCAGCGCGCGAGTTCGTCGGGGTCCAGTTCGAGCGGATGGACGATGCCGACCTCGAGCCCCGGCTCCGCCAGCTCCTCGAGGCCGCCGTCCGCGTCGGCCAGGATCCCGTTCGGATACCGCCGGCAGCAGCGAAGCAGCGTGCCGTCCGCGCCGTAGACGCCGAACACGAGCCGGCTCGCAAGAACACGGCCGATCGGCTGCTGCAAGAACAGTTCGGCGAACCGCGCCGCCGTCCACCGGCGCTGGCGGACGAGTGCACCTTCGAGCCGCGTGGCCTGCGCCTTCAGCGCCTCGCGCAGCGACTTGCCGAGTTCCTTCACGGTCTGCACGACGTCTTCGGGCGCCGACTTCGGCAACGACTTCCACTGCTTCGAATCGTCGAGCGCGTGCCAGCGCAGCTTGCCGTCGACCGCGATCTCCGCGATCGCGCCGTCGCCGGCCCACTCGAAGCGCCGACGCCCGTCCGCGTCGAAGCCGAGCGTCGGCATCACGCGGTCGCCGAGTTCGTCCTTCGTCAGTCCGCGCGCCGCCGCTGCGGTCATGAACGCGACCTCCGCCGCCGCTCCGACGTTGCGGAACTTCGATCGGTAGCGCGTGCGCAGCGTGTCGAGAATCGCCAGCGCATGGTCGCTGCCGACGAGCGCGATCGCGTGCGCCGCGTATTCGGCGAGCTTGTGCCGCGCCATGTCGCACCAGCGCGGGATCGACGGCGCGAGCCGGTCCGCGATCCGGTCGTCGCCGAGTCGTCCGGCGACGAACAGCGCGAAGCGGTCCTTCGCGTCCTGCTCGGACGCGAGCCACTGGTCGACGAGTGCGAGCGCGAAGTCGCCGGAGCGAGTCCGGTCGACGACGGCGATCCACGCGGCGGCGGCTTCGGCGACGTCCGGGCCTCGCTGCTTGGCCTGCGCCGCGAACAGTTCGCCGATCGCCGCGCCAGTCAGCGGCACACCGTCGGTCGCGAGCAGTGGCGGCAGCGCGCCGATGTCGAGCCATGTGCGTGTGAACGGCTTCGGTGCGCGCCGGCGTCCGGCGAGTTCCGCTTCGAGTGCGGCACGTGTCGTCGTCGTCATGGACATCTCCTCACTCCAGTCGATCGCGGCAAGCGCGGTACAGATCCTTCCAGCCGTCGCGCTCCTTGACGACGGTCTCCAGGTACTCGCGGAAGACCGGCGTGTCCTGCTGTGGGTCCTTGACGATCGCGCCGACCATGCCGGCCGCGACGTCGCCGGCGTTCAGCACGCCGTCGCCGAAGTGACCCGCGAGCGCGAGCCCGTTCGTGACGACGCTGATCGCCTCGGCCGTACTCAACGTCCCCGACGGGCTCTTGACCTTCGCCTTGCCATCCTCGGTCGCGCCACTGCGCAACTCGCGGAACACGGCGACGACGCGGCGAATCTGCTCGAGCGCCGGCGGCTCCGCGGGAAGTGCGAGCGCGCGAGTCATGGCCGCGACGCGCCGCCGGACGATCTCGACCTCCTCGTCGAGCGTCGCCGGCAACGGCAGCACGACGACGTTGAAGCGACGCTGCAATGCACTCGACAGCTCGTTGACGCCGCGGTCGCGGTTGTTCGCCGTCGCGATGACGTTGAAGCCGCCGATCGCCTGGACCTCCTGGCCGAGTTCGGGGATCGGCAGCGTCTTCTCGGACAGCATCGTGATCAGCGTGTCCTGCACTTCCGAGGGGATCCGGGTCAGCTCCTCGACGCGGCACAGCTTGCCGTCGCGCATCGCGCGGAAGAGCGGACTCGGGACGAGGGCACGTTCGCTCGGCCCCTCGGCGAGCAGCCGCGCGTAGTTCCAGCTGTAGCGCAGCGTCTCCTCGGCCGTGCCCGCCGTGCCCTGCACGAGCAGCGTCGAATCGCCACTGATCGCGGCGGCGAGGTGTTCGGCGACCCAGCTCTTCGCCGTGCCGGGAACGCCGAGCAGCAGCAGCGCGCGATCGGTCGCGAGCGTCGCGACGGCGACCTCGATGCGGCGGCGATCGCCGACGTACTTTGGCGTCACCGTCGTTCCGTCGGGTAACTCCGTGCCCATCACGTAGTCGACGACCGCCCACGGGGACAGGCGCCACTGCGGCGGACGCGGGCGCGCGTCGTGCGCGGCGAGCGCGGAGAGTTCGGACGCGAATGCGGACTCGGCGTGGTGACGTAGGACTTCGGTCATGCGGGGCCCATGGCGGCGAACGCCGCGTGGAAGGTCTGGCGGAACTCGAGCGTTCGCAGGAACGCCTCCGTTGCCGGGGTCAGTGAGGGCAGCGTGGCGTGGTGTCGAAGCAGTTCGGCGATCCGGCTCGGGTCGATCGCGTTCGCCAGCGTGTGCGGCGCTGAACTGGGCAGTCCGTCGGGACCGGCGAGCAGGCGGAGTGCCTGCTGTTCGGTGCGCTTTCGGTCGCGCGGCGGATGCACGACCGTGCCGCGCAGCAACAGGGTCGCGAACAGCGGGTCGTCGGTGCGAGCCGCGATCACGTCCATGACGTCGGTCGCGACCGGCGCCGGCAGCGTCTCGGACCACCGCTGCGTGAACTCGACGCGGGGCGGCGCGGACTCTGGCCACACAGCCGACGTCAGGACGTGCGTCGCGAATGCCACGGCGACGTCGGGCTGCGGCAACAGCATCAGCGAGTCGGCCCACGCGGCGAGGACGAGCGCACGCCATTCGTCGTCGCGGTTCCACGCGAACAGCGTCGTTGCGTCGACGCCGAACGTCGCCAACCAGTGATCGATCGGCACGAGCGCGAGCAACTGGCGCGCCCAGTGTGCGCGCGCGCCGACGCCGGTCGGCGGCTGCTCGTCGACACCGTCGTCGCGCCACGCCGCGTCGAACGTCGTCGGCAGTTCGACGACGAGCCGTTTGCGCAGCATCCCGGTCACGCGCAGCAGCGGCGTCGCGCGCTGCCGCGCGCGCGTCGCGAAGCCGGAATCGGGGAACGCCAGCAGGATCTCTCGCGCGAGTTGGCGGACCGTGCCGCGCCGATCGCGCAGGACCGTGTTCTCGAGCCACGGCACCAGTGTCCGCGGCGGCTCCGATGCGATCGCGGCCAGCAGCCGTTCGCGCGTCGCGCCGTCCTCGGCGGGCCACGTCGCGATCAACTCCGCCGCCGCGCGCTCGGGATCGCGCGCGGCCCGTTCGTGCAGCCACTGCGCTCGCTCGGCCGGGGTCCCGGTCGCCCATGCATCGTCGGCGACATCGCCGGAGCCGAGCACGGGCAGCCACTCCGTGTGTCGGCGCGCGAGCCATCTGCCGCGCTCGCCGAGCACGGGGCCGAGAGCGTCGCGCAGCTTCGCGTCGCGGCGGCCGAGTTCGAGCAGCGCCGGAAGATCCCGCGGTGCAGCGACGACGCCGACGTCCGCTGCGACGCGCAGCCACTCGGCGAGGCAATCCGTGTGCTCGCCCTGCAGCATCCGCGAAAGTGCAGCCGCGGCCGCCGACGGACATCGCCGGCGGGACTCCGGCTGGCACGGCGGCAGCGTCGCGGCCCCGCGAAGCGGCATCGCACCGGCCGAACGAGCGGCGGCGACGAGCGCGGCAGCGGTCAGCGCCGCCGTGCGGCGATCCGACCAGTCGATCGCATTCCATGGCGTCGCGAGCGACGGATGCGGCGGTGGAACCGACGCCGGTGCGCGCGCGGCACCGAGGGACGCGAGGGCTCGCCACGGATCGTGCGTCATGACTGCGGCACGTGCAGCGCGAGCCATTCGCCGGAGTCGGCGTCCGCGGCCGCCAGCAAGTCGACCGTGTAGCCGTCGAAGAGTCCGAACGCAGACACGGGACGCCCGCCGGAAAGCGCATCGAGCAGCGCCACCGTTCCGCCGCGGGGACGCCACGGCAGCGCGTCGCCGTCGGCGTCGACGAGCACGGTGTCGCCGTCGACGGTCCCGGAGGTCACCGCCGCGAGGAACGGCGTGTGGCGCCACCACGGCTCCACCGCGAGGGCCGCCGCGTGCCGCTGCAACAGAGCGGCGAACGATTCCCACGCCGGCGGTGCGGCGACGTGCGCCGGCGGCGGTGTCGCGAACGTCGCGCGCATCGGCGCGGTCCCGGGGCGAAACGTCAACGCGCCGCGCAGCGTCGCGCCGACCGGCAACACGTCGCCCGCACGCAGGTGGACCGGCGACGTCTGGACGATGCAGGCAAACCGGCGCGTGGTGTTTCCAGCGAGCCACGTCGTCGACGTGACGAGTCGATCCTGCTCGACGACGGTTCGCCCTGCGACGAACCAATCGTCGGCGACGACCGGCCCGGCGCGCAGGTCGTCGGCCGGCGTCGACCAGCCGATCGCCTGTTGCACCGAGTGGCGTTGGTCGTCGGGAAGGCGTTCCCGTTCTCCGGCGGCGCGCAGCAGCGTGTGCAGGCGACCGACCTCGTCGAGCGCTCGCAGTTCGACGTCGCGCGACCCGGTCAGGATCGTCCCGATCGTCCGCACGCGCGCGCCGAGGGCGGGCGCCTGCGCGTCGACCATCCGCCGCGCGATCTCGTCGAAGAACGCCGGCGTCCGCACGGCTGGGTCGGCGAAGCCGCGGTCGACCAGATCGGCGAGCCATTGCTGCAACAGTGCGATGCCGTCCTCGGTCCGCGCGGCCTTCTTCTGGCTGCGGCGGGCCGCGGCCGCGGAGTCGGCGGTGGTCGGCGCTCCATGCTCGGCGCGTTCGGAGCGCGCCTGCTGGCGCTGTGCGCGTTCGGTTCGTGCGGCCAGCCATTCGGTGACCCAGGGCGGCGGTTCGGAAACGGCGAGTCGGCCGGGTTCGGCCGCCGCGAGGAACAACAAGCCGAGTCCGTGCTTGCACGGAAGTTTGCGACTCGGGCACGAGCACTTGCAGGCCAGGCCGGCGAGCACGACCTGCACTTGGTACGGCGCCTTGCCGGACCCTTGCGCGAGCCCCCAGACGACTTCGTCGTCGCGGCCGAGCGACGACCACACTCGCGACGCGGCGATCTCGCGTGCGGCCTTCACGGCGGCGGCATCCGGCGCCATCGCGACGATCTGGTCAGGGGTCGGAACGGGTGCCACCGCGCGGATCGTGCAAGGCTCGGCGACGACTCGCAATCACCAGCCGCGACGCGACGGGCAACGTCGGAATGTCGCGCGACGCGACGACGCTCCGTACCGTCCCGCGCCATGGATCAACCGACGACTGGCGACTGGTTCCCGTTCTTCTCGATGCTGTTCTGGTGCGTGTCGAAGGTGGCAGGCCTCGTGCTGCTGCTGTTCGGGTTGCTCGCACTCGGGACGATGCTGCTGCACGGCTTCAACTTCTGGCAGCTGCTGCTGACGGTCGCGCTGCCGGCGGTGCTCGGGTTCGTCGTTCTGTCGACCGAGGTCGTGCACGACCTCGCGACGGCGGAGCTGACGCGGCGGCAGTCGCGGCGGAAGTGAGTCGCTGAGGCGCGGGTCGTCACGGTGATCGTCCCGAGCATCCTGTTGTTCGTGCTCGGTCTGCTCGGCGCGACCGACATCAAGCTGTTCCACACCGACGCGCATCACCTGCACGACCACGCGCCGGCGCGGGGCGAGCTCGTCACGCACGCGCTGCGGGGACCGACCTATGCGCTGCTGTTCGCGCTCGTGCCGAACTTCACGTTCCACGGCGCGGTCTTCGTCGCGCTGCTGGCATTGCTCGCGTTCGACCTCGCGATCTCGATCGTCGACTTCTGGTTGGAGCCGGCGAGTCGTCGCGCGCTCGGCGGGCTGCCGCGCGGCGAGTACCTGCTGCACGTGATCATGGCGATGCTGTTCGGTGGGTTGGTCGCGGCCGTCTTCTACGAGGCTCCGAACGCGATCTCCGAACCGTCGGAACTGCGTTGGGTGTCGGACGGCCTCCCGTACTGGCTGCGCGGCGCACTCGCCGGCATGGCGGTTGGCGTCGCGTGGTCGGGGTTCCGCGACTTCCTCGCCGTGCGAAGGCTCGGACGGCGCGACGCCTGAAGCTGCATCCACACGCAGCCTGCCTCGTCGCCACGCTCGACCCGCGATGGCGGCGCAAGCTGTGGATCGGCGGACTCGTGCTGTGTGTACCGTTCGTCGGTTGGCCGGCCGTGCTCGGGTACCGATCGCGGTTCGTTCGACGCCTGCGCGAGGAACGCGAGCCGACGCTGCCGGAATGGAGCGAGGGGATCGCCGGTCACGTCGTCGACGGGTGGCGTGCGATGGCCGTGATCTTCGGCTACCTCGCGCCGCTCTACGTCACCGTCGCTGCGATCGTCCTCGCGCGCGGCTACGCCCCGGACGCGACGACGGCGTGGATCGCGCTCGCATTCGCCGCGTTCCCGATCTTCGCGACGTTGTCGTTCCCGACGGCGTGTGTGCTGTTCGCGTGCGCGGACCCGGCGTGGCTCACACCGAGCGAATGCGCCATAGCGCTCGTCGCCTACGCGACGGTCGTGTTCGTCGTCCCGGCCGGTTTCCTGCGCGTAAGCGTGACCGGTCGCCACCGCGATGCGTTCGCGCTGTGGTGGACGTTGCCGTTCCTGTGGCGGCATCGCCTGCGTTACCTGCATGCGTGGGGCTACTCGGGCGGCATCAGTCTGTGCGGTCATCTCGCCGTGCCGTTGTCGCCGTGGGGAGTGGTCTGGTGTTACCTCGCGATCGTCGTCCTGTTCAACGAGTTGCTCCTCGACGGGGAGCGTCGCTGCACACCGACGGCGCTCGAACGCGCGATTGCGTCACCACATCTCCAGCGCCCGCGACGGTTCGGACGCGGGGTCGTCCGCGACGCGGCGGGGGATCACGTTCGTGTCATCGACCTGCGGTGGTTCTCGGCGCCGCTGCCGGGGCGCGCGTGACGCGTCACGGCACGCGCAGTCGCGCGCCCGTCGAGGGGACGGTCAGCTTCTGTTGCGACGGTGCGCCGTTCGGCGGGCGGATCACGACCGTGTACTCGCCGGGCTGCACGTCGACCGTGACCGGCATCGCGAACTCGAACGTCTGTTCGTGAACGATCCCGGCGCCTTGCAGCAGTTGAAGGTGAGTCCCGGCGACCTCGACGTCGAACACGACCGGGACACCGTGCGCGAGGGAGATGCGGAGCGGCATCGGCGGCAATGCGCGCGTGTCGATCTCGACGGTGGCAACGCCGCTGGAGCGGCTGCGAGCGTGGAGCAGATGGCGACCGGGGGCGAGCATCAGGTTCTCACGCTTCCCAGCGTCGACCGTGAGCCGCGCACGGCCGTCGAAGAGCGGCGCTCGAGGCGGTGCACCGAGGCTCGTCACCGTGACGTGAGTCGACTCGGTGATCCCCGGGAACTCGATCCCGACGACCACCGGCGTCTCGACGCGCACGTCGCCGAGATCGATGTCGGCACCCGGTGCGACTTCGATCAGACGCGGCGGTGCGACTGCGTTCGATGCCGAGATCGTCAGGCGAAGTCGACCCGGTGGAACGTCGCGGATCGTGATCCTTCCATCGGCGTCGACCTTCGCGCCGCCGCCGCCGCTGGAACTGTCGTGGATCGAAACGCGCGCCGTCGGAACCGGGGCGCCGGCGGCGTCGACGACGCGAAGGTGAACCGTGCCAGTCTTCGCGGCCACGTCGGCGACTTCGAACGTGAACGTGACGTCGCTCTGACCCGGCGCTACTTGCTGCGTCGCGAGCCGCGCGTGTCCGAGAACGAGCGTGACGTGGACCGGACGATCGGTCGGCAGCGTCAGCACGCCGACGGCCGAACTCGGCAGCGCACTGCCTTGGCTCATGAACTCGACGCCGCGAAAGCGACCGAGGTGCTCGGCGACGTGGCGACCGGTCGGCGGCGCGGGATCAGAGGTCAACGGCTCGTGACTGGCGAGCGCGCCGAGCCGCGTGCCGAGTCCGATCGGGCTCGCACCGCCTGCGAGTTGGTTCCGCAGCGGCTGCCCATCCGGCGTCAGCGCGTGAACCGTCACGCGCCATTGCGGCGCGAGGCGCAGGTCGAGCCGCGTGTGCGCCGACGTCAGCGTCACGCGGTGATTCAGCGGCAGTTCGTCGTCGATGCGCGAGACGAGTCGAAGCTCGCCGCGTCGCAGGCCACTGAACGTGAACGTCCCATCCCGCAGTGACGCCGTGCCGCTGTGCTTGCCGTCGGCGTAGGCGAAGAGGAAGCCCTTGCGAAGCAGCGCGCCGGCGGCGTCGCGCACGGTCCCGTAGACCACCAGGCCGGTGTCGGGCGCGGCATGCGCGGCTTCCGACCGCGCCGGTTCGTCGGTCGTCGACCGCTGCGTCGTGCTCTCGGCGTCGTCGCGCGCTCCTTCGCGCGGCGGATTCGACGTGTCGTCGGCGACCGCATGCGTCGCCGTCGGAGGCGTGGACTCCGACGTGGCGCCCATCGACGACGTGCGCTGCCACCACCAGAGTGACAGCACGACGATCGCGAGGCCGAGGATCGCGACGAGGAGCTTCAGCGGCCGCAGGTCGGTGGCGTTCGCGTTCATCGGATCACCAACTTGGCCGGTTGCGCGCCGAGCTCGACGGCACCCGACTGGACGAGCCGATCGTGGTCGTCGTGCACTTCGAACGTGTAGGCGCCGGCGGGCAAGAGCAACTTCACCTGCTCCAAACCCGGCTCCATGCGTTGTGCCGAGATCGGATCCCGACGCGCGTCGAACACCGTGACCGTGAACGCGCGCGTCGGGTCCACCGGTCGCGAGATCTCCAGCACGGCGCCGTGGTCGACGCGCAATTCGATCGGCGTCGTCGGTGGGTTGTCGAACACGCCGACGGCGATGCGTTGGTCGTTGGTCCGGGCTTGCACGGCGATTCGGCCGGACCCCGTGCCGTGGAGCGTGAACTCGCCTTCGGCGCTCGCGATCGCCGAGCGGTTCTGGTGGAACGTCGTCGGTGCGGTGCGCCACTTCAGCTCGGTCCACTGCAGCGAGGCTGCGACCGGCTTTCCGTCCGCGTCGACGACGCGTCCGGCCAACGGTTGCGCCGGGCCGAGCCGGACGTCTCCCAGATCGATCGGCGACTCGAAGACGCGCAGGATGTTCAGGTAGCGCTCACGACCGGGTGCCGTGATCGTGACGTGGTGGATCCCAGCGACCGCGCGCTTCTTGCTGCGGCCTTCGGCGTCCACCGGCGTGCCAGTCGTGAACCCGCTGGCGTTGCTCAGCGCGACGCTCGCGTTCGTCAGCGGCGCGCCGGTCTCGGCATCGAGAACTCGAACGACCACGGAGGCGGTTTGCGTCGCGAGTGCATCGACGTCGACGGTGAACGTGATCGAGTCCTGTCCCGGCGGCACGACTTGCTGCTCGACGATGCGCGAACGCACCAGCAACGCAACGTGGGCTGGCGGCGCTTCTCGGAGGTGCAACGTGCCGGCGTTGCCATCGACCGGGTTCATCTCGGCGTGCCACCGAGCGTCACCGACGTTCATCGTGCTGACGCTGGTCAGCGCAAGCGACGAGGGGAGGGGCTCCCGCGCTCCGACGACGTGGAAGTTCCACAAGCCGTAGCCGCCGAGCCGGAGCGCGCGCGTCGCGTCCTGCCCGTCCGGCGTGACGATGCGCACGCGCACGGCGAACGACCGGTCGAGGACGAAGTCGTGCACCTGGACCGGATCGGCGCTGAGCGCGTGCGGGAACGTCGCGTCGACGGCGCCTTCGCCAAAGATCCGGAAGTTCCACTCCCCCGGACGCAGGCCGGCGATGGCGAAGGTTCCATCCGTCGCCGTCTCGGCGCCACGTCGGACCTGCCCAGCAGTCGCCGACACGCTCGCCTTCGCCACGCTTCCGTCGCGCCAGCGGACCGTGCCGGTCAACAGCACGCCGACTGGATCGTCGGGATCGAACTGCGTCGCGAGCTCGGTGCGCGGCGCTTCCGCGGCAGCCGTCGCGCGCGCGACGTCGGTGCGCGCGTTCGCAGCCACCTCCGCACTCGGCGTCGGCGCGGCCGCGTCGGCAACCGGTGCGCGCGACTCTGCGGCATCCGGCGTCGCTGGCTGCGGCGCGCCGGCGCTGGCGAGCTGCACGACGAGGAATGCGAGTACCGCGACCTCCACGAGGAGGATCAATGTCAGACGGGTGCGCACGGTGGACTCCTTCGGGCAGCGGCGGGCGGAGGTCGGATTACGGCTTCGACTCACCGAGTGCGCAAGACCTTCCCGTGTGAAGAGATCGGTCGCGGCTGTTCGGCAAGTTCCCCGGTCCCGGTATGACCTCCGCGATGCGCGCGAGTCTCGTCATCCCGACTTGGAACGGTGGGCCGGTGCTGGAGCAGGTGCTGGCGATGGTCGACCGGCAGCCGGGGGCGGCGGAACTCGAGAAGGTCGCCGTCGACAGCGGTTCGCGCGACGAGACGGTCGCCATGCTGCGCCGGCACGGGTTCACCGTTCACGGCATCGAGCAGCGCGAGTTCAACCACGGCGCGACGCGCGACTTCGCGATCGAACGCACACGCGGCGACGTCGTCGTGCTGCTGACGCAGGACGCGATCCCGGCCGACACGAACTGGCTGCCGGCGTTGCTCGACTGCTACACGGACCCGAGCGTCGGCGCCGCGTACTGCAAACAGATCCCGCGCGACGACTGCAATCCGTTCCTGCGGCGGCGGCTGCTCGAGTGGACGGCCGGGCGCAATGAACGCGTCGTCCAGCGGATCGGGTCGCAGGCCGAGTACGACGCTCTGGCGCCGCTCGAACGGCTGCACCGGTGCGCGTTCGACAATGTCGCGAGCAGCGTCCGGCGCAGCGCGTGGGCGTCGGTGCGGTTCGGCCGACGCCGGTTCGGCGAGGACGTCGCGTTCGGCAAGCGACTCTTGCTCGACGGTCACGCGATCGTCTTCGAGCCGCGCAGCGCCGTCGTCCACAGTCACAACCGCACGCCGCGCGACGAGGGCAAGCGGATCTATTGCGATCACGACAATCTGCGCGACCTGTTCGACGTGCACTTGCTGCGCGATCGCCGCGCGTTGATCGACGCGATCCGCTGGGGCCACACCGAGTACGCGAGGATCGTCGACGAACTCGGCCTCGGCGACGCCGAACGCGCAGCGCTGCATCGGTGGGCGCGCGGCTATGCGCGATGGGCCGCGGTCGGCATGTACCTCGGTGCCGCGGCGCGCGAGCACCTCGCAGGCCCGCGCGCCGCGCACTACCGCCGCGTCGATCGTTGGATGCGGCGGCACGTCTGACGCCGCGAAAGTGAAACGAAGGTGCCTGGCACCTTTGTTTCACTTTCTCCGAGAAAGTGAAATGAACGTGCCAGGCACCTTCTTCTCACTTTCCGACGACATCAGCGAATGTGCACCCCCGCGTCGCCGCCGTTCGCGCCGTTCGCGTTCAGCCACGAGTCGAGCACGATGCCGGTCGTCGGGTCCGTCAAACGTCGAACCAGCGTCGATCCGAGCGGTCCGGAGAACGCCGGATCGGTCGCGCCGTCGCGGAGGTTCGGCGTCGGGACGACGCCGCCGTTCATCGCGTGGTTGTTCGACGCCGTTGCGACGCCACTCGGCAGCACGACGCGGTCGAGGTCGTAGGCGACGAGGTTCGGGTCGAAGCGCGTCGCCGGCGCGACGTTGAACGGACGGCGATTGGCGTCGTTGTCGAGCGGGTTGATCGGTCGTCCCGACGCGTCGAACAGGAACATGCCGCTGCCGAGGCCGGCGACCATGTGGACCCACATCGGGGAGTTCAGCTGATTGCCGGGGTTGCGCCCGATGTGCGTCTGCAGCATCGCGAAGTCGAGATTGCCGAAGTCGTGGTTCGCGATCTGCGTGCGGAACGTGTCGTAGGCCGCGCCGTGATTGGCGAGACCTTCGGTCGTCAAGTGACAGGCGACGCAGTAACGCGGGCCCTCGTTCGTCGCCGTCACGCGCCCGCGAATCGAGTGCGCGAGCAGGTAGTTGTGACCCAGCGACGGGAACGGCGTCGCCTGATTGGCGCCGCGACTTTCACGGTCGGAGAACGCGAACACCTGCGAACGCTGGTTGTTGCGGTCCTTCCATTGGAAGAACACCTTCGTGTTCGTCGCGAACTGCTGGATCTTGTTGTCGTGACTGACGCCGAGTTGGAACGGCACCGGCGACTGATAGACGAAGTCGGCGATCTCCTGGCGGAAGACGATGCGCTGGCCGGTGATGTTGCTGAAGTTGTTGCCGTTGTTGTATTCGCCGCCGAGGTGGCACCCGACGCACGTGTTGGTCCACGCCGAGTGACACGACGCGCAGCTCATGTTGTCGCCGTGACTGAAGCCCGGCGTGACGCCACCCGTCTGCTGCGGGCCGATGCCGGTCGCCGGATTGCCGTCGGCGCGGCCCATCGCATACGACGCCTTCGCGCTGTAGACGGGCTGACCGGTCAGCGGATTGACCTTCGCGTTGTCGACGATCGTGTCGAGCGTCTGCGAGACGAAGTGGCGCCGACCCGTCAATCGACTCGTCAGCCAGTAGGTGCCGTCGTCCTCGCGAACGACGTGTTTGAGAACGTTGCCGGCGCCGTCGACCGCGTGCGTTCGCTGCACGCCGTCGTAGCCGGTGCCCGGCGCCGTCAGCGCATACGCCGTCGTCGAGCCGTGGCAGTTCTCGCAACTGATCGCGACGGCGTGATCCATCCGACTCGTGATCTCGCCGCGCTTGGCGCCGGCGACGTCACCGTGCAGGTCGTAGCTGCCGTGACAGTCGATGCAGCCCATCCCCGCTTCGTGGTGGACGTCCGGCGGCGTGTCGTCGCGGTTGTCGCCGTCGTAGTCCTCGAACGCGAGGTACTGGTTCGCATTGCGACCGTTGAACGTCCGGTTGCCGACCTCGGGGTCGAACAGCCGCGTGTCGCGCGACGTGTTCGTGAAGCGCACCGGGTTCGCCGGGTACTGCACGCCGCGGCGCACGTCCTGGTTCTGGTCGAGGCGAATGCCCCAGTACTGCATGACGGTGCGGTTGCTGCCCTGGTGGCAACCGGCGCACGTCAGGTCGTCCATGCCCGCGACGGTGACGCCGTTCGACAGCGTCCGCGCGACGCTGACGATCCGGTGCGCGCGCACGTGCGCACGTTCGGGTTCGTCGATGTCGTCCGGGTCGAGGGGTTCCTCGCGATCGACGTTCGGGTCGCCGCTGCCGCTGCGCCCGCCCAGGCTGTACGGCATGTGACACGCCGTGCATCCCGACGAACGGAAGTCACCGGCGCGGTTGTTCGCGCCCGCGCTTCCAAGGTGGCAGTCGCCGCACGTGAACGAGACCTGCTCGTGGAACAGCCGCGCCAGCGGTGAGCGATCGACGACGCGACCGTCCGACTGGATGTCGTCGACGAGGTTCGCGGCGTCGAAGTCGGGGTTCTGGAAGATGTCGTCCGGTCCGCGACGGTTGCGGACGCTGAACACCGGCGACTCGATCAGCGAGCCGACGCTGCCGAACGAGTTGACGCCGAGCTGCCAGTCCGGATCGGTGACGGCGCGGAACGAGAAGTCCGACGCCGTGTCGAGGTACAGACCGCCGTTCGCCGTCACGGCGTTCTCGGCGCCGATCGCGTACATCGCGCCGCCGAGGATGCCGGTCGACGTCGCGAGCGGGCTCGCGCTCATGCACTCGGCATGCGCTTGGTGACACGCGCCGCAGCTCCGACTCTGCGAGACGACGCGCAAGTCGCCGGGATTGACGAACTGCAGGTAGTCGAGCGCGGTCCAGGTGCGCCCGTTCACCGTGTAGTCGGGGTACTTGTCGATGCCGGCGAGCGTCAGCCGATTGAAGTACGCCTCGGGCACGACGCGTTGGTGTTCCCGCGAGCCGATCTGCGGCGGCGGCGGAACGTGACTCGACTCCTTGTCGCGGCCGTTCGGGTCGCCGCCATGACAGGTCGTGCAGCTCAGGTTCTCGGCGCCGGGGAACGGGTGCGGGTCGGGGATGCCCGGCCCCGCGTAGTTGTCGTGCGTCGCGCCGTTGTGGCAGGTCATGCACGACTCGGCCGTTCCGAGTGCGCTCTCGCGCGCGCCGCCCTCGGAGCAGGCCGTCGCCAGCAACCAGACGAACGGCGCGATCGACAGGATCGCCACCGTGTTCCGACGAGTGTTCTGCATGACGTCCTCCACTCACGCTCCTGTCCGAGGGGTTCGGATCGAACCGACTCGGCGTCCCCTTGAGACCTCGCGAAGACTGCGACCCACCGCGTCGTCGCCGCGGCGCGCGCGCGCCGTTGTCATCGAGCCCCGATCCGTCTCGAGCCGTCCCGTTCCCGTCCTCGTCGAGTCGCGTTCCGAGACGCTCAACGCACGACCGCGTGGTTCCAGCTCGTCGTGACGTGGCAACGATCGCAGCGATCGACCCAGCCGAGACCGACGTGCGGCGGGTTCGTCGTTCGCGCGACGTCGTCCTGGTGACACGTCGCGCACTTCGTGTCGACGAGGCCGAAGCGACCGACGAACGCGCCTGGGTGACAGCGATGGCACGACACGGCGGCGTGTGCGCCGGTCAGCGGGAACCGAGTGCGCGAGTGTCGCTCGCGTTGACCATGCGCAATCCACGACTGCTCGTCGTGGCACGACTGGCAGTTCGTCCCGAGCTCACCCTGATGAACGTCCGCGTGGCAGCCGACGCAGCCGCGCGCCGCGAAGACCTTCGTCGGCCCGCGGTCGTTGTGGCACCGGAGGCATCGCGCGGTCTGGTGGGCGCCCTCCAATTTCACTCCGGTCTCGCGTTCGTGGTCGAAGCGGAAGTCGGCGCGCAACTGATCCCAGGTCTCACCCTCGTGGCACAGCGAGCAGTCGGCGGGGAACTTCGCGTGCGGGACGACGGGCCCGAGCCCGGACCACCAGCGGTGGAGTTCGCCCTCGACCGGCTGCTGCGCGAGGCAGCCGAGCAGCACGACGACGCACAGCGGCAGCAGCAGGACGAGGACGCGGAGTCGTGACGTGCTCATCTCAGAAGTTCCTCTGGAACAGGAATCCGACCGTCCAGGCGACGTCCTCGCCCCAGATCGTCGCCTCACCGTGGATGCTCAGGTTGCCGCCGAGGATCGAGAACATCTCGCGGCTCGCGTGCAGCCGATGCTGCAGCAAGTCGTCGCGATCGTCCGGGTAGCCCTGCTCGTGGTGCAGCGCGAGTTCGTAGCCGGCGCCCCAGCGCCCGCGTGCGTCGGCGAGGTCCCAGCGAACCCGCGCGCCGAGCACCGACGTGAACGAGTTCGTGTTGCCGAACAGCGTGACGTCGGTGCGGCTGCCGGCGAGCAGCGTGTCGCTGACCTCGGCGCCGAGTTCGGCCGCGCCGCCTTCCCCGTCCTCGTCCGTGAACGCGGCGAGATAGCCGTGCACCATCGTCTTCGGCGTGAAGCGCTGCCAGACTTCGGCCGACAGTCGGTCGACACCGTCGTCGTCGAGATCGGTCGGCAAGAGACGCAGGAACTCGAAGCGCTGGATCTCCGGCAGTGCGAGCCGCCGGTACGCGAACGTCAGGCTGCTGTCGTCCGCGAAACGGCGGTTCAGCGTCACGAACGCCTGCGTCAGCTCGATCCCCTTCCCACGAACGTCGTCGTCGCCGCCGTAGACGTCGATCCAGAGCGTGCCGTCGAGATGCCAGTCGTCTCTCGGTCGCGAATGACCCTTGACGACGAACAGGTCGCGGTCGGACCGGCCGTCGTGCAGCGTCTTCTGATAGCCGATGCCGAGTCCGGTCGTCTCCAGCGGATCGGCGGTCCAGCGGTACCACGCCGAGAACTGCATGTCGCTGGTCCCGTCGAAGCTGGCGTCGGGCTCGGGCATGAACCCGACGCTGCCGCCGAACTGCGATCCGGACGACAGTCGTCGACTCCATTCGACGCCGTCGACGACGCCGAACTCGGACATGCCGTGCTGCAGGAAGCGGCCGACCTGCCAGCGTTGATCGTCGAAGCGCGTGCCGCCCCATTGGTACGAGAGTTCGTGCACGAGCAGATGCGCGCCGTCGTCGCCGTCGTACTCGGTGCGGAAGTCGAGCTCGGTGTCGACGCGGAACGTGCCACCACCCTTGAACGGGTTGTCGACACGCACGTCGGTGCCGACGCGGAGGAACGACTCGTCGGAGTCGGTCTCCGGATGCTTGACGTACTGACCGAACGCGTAGACGCGGCCGGTCGTCCGCGTCGAGCGTTGCTCGGGACGCACGGCGTCGATCTCGGCCAGCAGTGGCTGGCCCGGCGTGAAGTCGCGATCGGGATTGCGGAAGACCGGCGGCGGCCGCTTGGGTGCGGGATCGGTTTCCGGCGTCGGCGTCGGTGTCGGAGTCGGCGTGGGTGCCGGCGTCGGCACGACGTCCGGCGGCGGTGTCGGCTGCGGTTGCGGTGGTCGCGGCGGCGGCGGTTCGACGACCTCGACCCGCGACGCAGGGATCAACACCTCGCCGCGCGTGCCGGGCGACAGCGACAACTGGTTGTCGGCGAGTTCGACGACGGATTGCCGTTCCTCGACGCGGATCACGAGTCCGCGGTGCACGCCGCCGGCGCGCGGCCGGAACTCGGCCGTGTCGCCGACGCGCAGTCGATCGATCCGCCCACGGTCGACGACCACGGTGCCGCGGATCGGCATCGAGACGACGCGGAGATCGACGCGACGCGGCGCCGAAGGATCCTGCGCCGCCGCAGCCGCAGCGAGCAACGACAACGACAGAGCGGCAGCGTGGCGGCGCATCAGCGACCTCCTCCCGTGCGACGCGGGAACGGCGATTCGGACTGGCCGTGGCAGTCGACGCAGCGCGTCGGCAGCGGCCGATAGCGGACGACGTCCCGGTCCCCGTCCCGGTACGGCTTGTGACAGGCCGAGCAGGCGAGCTTCTCGTGCTGCTCGCCGAGCCGGAACCGCGAGTGCACGTCGTGACGGAACGACGTCTCGCGGAAGCGTTCGCCACCGAGATGGCACGGCCGGCAGTCGGTCACGCCGGTCTCCGCGAATTGCCCGGCGTGCGGATCCTGGTGGCAGTCGGCGCACGCGGTGCCGCGCGCGTGTCCCCACGTTCGGCCGTTCGCGTCGGGTTCCTGACGCGGATGGCACGCCGCGCAATCGAGCCGACGATGCGCGCCCTGCAGCGTGAACCCGGTCCACAGCCCGTGCTCGAACGCGCCGGTGAACGCGCGGAACGAACTCTCGACGTGACAGCGTGCGCAACTCGACTTGCCCTGCACCTGGCGCGCGAACCCCGGCCTGTCGAACGCACCCGCGTGCGGATCGGCGTGGCAGTGCGCGCAGTCGGCGGGCCCGGTCTGCTGCTTCGCGCGGCCGAACGTGCGCCCGTTCGCGTCGGGCGCCGCCGTCCGCGGATGGCAGTCCTCGCAGGCCAGCTCGCCGTGAGCGCCGTTCAGCGCGAAGCCGGTCCACTTCGCGTGGTCGAACCGTTCGTGCGGCACGGCCGTGAACTTGGTCTCGACATGGCACTCCGCGCAGGTGCCGCGCGGCTGCTTGCCGAGTTCGTCGGCGAACCGCGTGAACGCGCCGGAGTGCGCGTCGTCGTGACACGCCTCGCAGCGCGACGGCGTGCCGGCGAACCGCGCGGGTCCGTCGGCGTCGGTGCGATGGCATTCGCGGCAGTCGAGCTTCGTGTGGCTGTGATGCAGCGCGAACGACGTCTGTGCGTGACGTTCGACGGTGAACGTGTGCGGGACGAAGTGCGCCGTCGTGTGGCAGTCGACGCAACCGCGTTCGGCGAACGCCTTCCCGACGAACTCGCCGCGGTGGACGTCGTCGTGGCACGAGCGGCAGTCGTCGGCGCGCCGCCCGGGATGACGCAGCGCGTAGGTCGGTTCGGACGCCGAGTGGCACTGGTCGCACGCGAGCGCGCTGTGTGCCTCTGCGAGCGGAAAACCGGTCGCCGCGTGCTGCTCCTGCGTCAGCAGGTCGCGCGCCGCCGTGAACGTCGCGTGCTCGGGCTGATGACAGGCAGCGCACGCGGCGCCAACCGGCGCACGCGCGACCTTCGCCGCGGCGTCGGTGAAGCCCGCCGTGTGCGGCGACTCGTGGCAGCTCGCGCAGTCGCGCGGCTTCGCGGGCCGCCGGCCCGAGCCGAGCGTCGCAAGCGAATGCGCGCCGTCGGCTGGGTGGCACTGACTGCAATCCAGCGCCGCATGACCGCCGACGAGCGGCAGGTCGCGATGGTCGTGCGCCTGCAGCACGCGGAAGTTCTGCTGCCCGTGACAGTCGGTGCACGAGAGCTGCATCCGACCTTCGTGGGCGTCGTGGTGACAGCTCGCGCAGTCCTGCGAGAGGCCGAGGTAGCGCAGCGCGCCAGCCGGCAGCGGCTGCGTGTCGGCGTGGACGTGACACTGCGCGCAGTCGAGTTCGAGGTGGCGACCCGACATCGCGTAGCCGATCTTCGCGTGGTTGAACTGCTTCGGATCGCCGATGCCGGCCTGCGCGAAGCTGACGCGGTTGACGAGCGCGAAGTCGGGACCGTGATGCTCGCTGTGACAGACCGCGCACCGGTTCGCACGCTCCTTGCCGAGCGAACCGTGGAGGCCCTTCCCGTTCTCGATCTGCGTCGCGATCGGCTCGTGGCACTCGAGACAACTGCCGGCCATGTCGCCGAACCAACCGCCATGACAGTGCCCGCAACTGCCGAAGCCGCTCAGCTTCGATTCGCGTCCGTGCACGCGGCTCAGCGGCCCCGGCGCCGTGCGCGTCAGATCCGAGAGTCCGATCAGGACGATCGCGAGGAACGAGATCAGCGCGATCCAGACGCGTGGTTGGCGAAGGCTCAGAACGCACCTCCGCCCGACAGGAACGAGCCGTAGGCCAGCGCGTGCACGACGTGCACGATCACCAGCAACACCATCAGCGCCGCCGTCCAGCGGTGCAGCCACCGCCACGTCGCGAGCAGCGAGCGAAGGTCCTCGAAGTGCGCCGCGTCGATCGCGATCGAATACGCGCGACGTGCGAGCAGCAGCGTGTCCTCCAAGTCGTCCGCGGCGATCCCCTCGGCGTGTCCGCGCGCGGCGATCTGCTGCAGCAGCGCCCGCAGCGCGCCGTGCATGCCGAACAGCGCCAGCAGGCGGCCGAAGAACGTGCTGCGCCACTGACGCGCCTCGACCAGGGCGTCGACCGACGTGCGGACCCACATCCGAAACGCGCGCCGATCCCCGTCCCATTCGGCGGCCAGCGCGTCGAGCCGTTCCTTGACCTCGGCGAGTTCGAGTTCACGCCCGTTCGCCGCGCGCGGAACCTGGGCATAGAACCAGCGCCCGATCGCGCCGGTCACCAGCAGGACGACGAGTGCCCAGAACGCATGCCCACCGGGTGTGTTGCGCGGACTCATCGCCGCGTGCAGCAGGACGCACAGCAGCGCCAGGACGCCAGTCGCGACGTGCGTCGACATCCAGGCCTGCAGCGACCCGAACGTGAAGCCGAGCCGGCCGGCGCGGCGCAGCAGGTAGGTCAGGTTGAACGCGATCAGCGCGAGCGCCGTGATCCCCATCGCGAGCCCGAACCCGAGCCCCGGACGCAACCACGCGTGCTGGTCGTGCGTGGCTCGTTCGTGCGTCGGCAGCGAGTAGTAGTCGAAGTTCGCGAATGCGAACGACGCCGTCGCGAGCGCGAGCACGAGGCCGACCCACAGTGCGCGGACGAAGCCCGATCCCTTCTCGACGACCTTCGGCGGTGGCGGACGCAGCGACGGGTCGAACGAGACGCCCGATCGACCGAGCAACTCGAACGGCGCGACGCCGCCGGCCATGACGAACACGTCGTCGTTCGCGATCCGGCCGCGCTTCGTGCCGGCGTCGGTCGTGACCGAGAGTTCGACGGCGTCGGGATCGATCCCGACGACGGTGCTGCGCCTGACGACGCGCAGCCGCTTCTCGGCGATGGCGATCCCGAGTCGGCGTTCGTTCTCGGCGCGCAGCCGCGTGAACTGCTCGCGGCGATACGAGAGCGTGACCTCGTTGCCGTTCTGCTCGGCCAGCGCGAGTGCAGTCTCGACGGCGCTGTCGCCCCCGCCGACGACGAGCACGCGCCGACCCTGGTACGAGTGTGCGTCGAGCAGCGCGTAGGCGACCTTGCGCAGTTCCTCGCCGGGAACGCCGAGGCGGTTGGGGACGCCGCGCCGACCGATCGCCAGGCAGACGCGGCGCGCATGGTGCGCCGCACGATCGGTGCGGACGACGAACGCGTCCGCCGATCCGTCGACGCCGACGAACGTCTCGCGGAACGCGATGTCGATCTCGAAGCGCGCGACGACGTCGGTCAGGAGCGCGATCAGCTCCTCTTTCGTCCAGTCGCCTTCGCCGATTCGCCCAGCCATCGGCAGGTCGACCGGCTGCGAGACGACGAGCTTGCGGCGTGGGTACTTGGCGACGGTCCCGCCGAGTTCGGCCTCGAGTTCGACGATCCGCGTGCGGAGGCCGAGGCGCTTGGCCTCCAGCGCGCAGGCGAGGCC
>JAEYTU010000056.1 GCA_023433825.1 Planctomycetota bacterium | reverse complement strand
ATCGCCCAGTCGTAAGCGCCCGGCTCACCGCCCGGATTCGTCGTCACGACAGCGTCGTCGTAGGTGTGTACGCCGGGGTGAATCGCGCGCGCGAAGTGCTGGCCGAGTCCGACGCGCCACCACACGGGGATCGCGAAGCGCGGCCGTCGGTACCCATCGACGAGGTTCGACGTCGCGTGGTAGACGACGTGTGCATGCAGCGCGCGATCGTGCGACAGCAGCGTGCCGTGGGCGCCGACGGCGATCGCGAGGAACATCGTCTGTTGGGCTTCGAAGTAGTGACGAACGGCGGCGTCGGGACGGTGGCGAAAGCACTCGCGGCCGAAGGCGTGCAGCGACGTCACGTCGTCGAGCAGCAGCACCTCTTGCTTGCCGTCGGGCCAGTCCTTGTCGGACGCATCGAGATGCGCGCGGAGCCGCTCGCGAAGTTCCTCGAGTCGCAGGCCGTACAGATGCAGTCGTAGCCACGCGTCGATGCGGTCGGCGCTGTGCGGTGTCCGCGGGAGGACCTTCCGCAGTCGCTTGAGTTCTTCGAGCAGCGTCGGTCGCCACGGGTCGTTGCGTGCGACCTCGAATCCCGGCAGTGTCGAACCGATCCGGAACGACGGGGTCTCGAGCCACAGCACGCGGAGACCGAGGATCTGTTCGACTTCGTGCGGGTGGCGATCGTCCGCGAAGCGGCGAACGGGGGTGATGGCGCGGCCGCGCGTGTAGGGATCGTTCTTCGCGACCCCGCCGAGCTTTCCGGACGCGATTGAGGTCGGTCGTGCGGGGGACTGTGCATTCGTCGCGATCGAGAGCGAGGTCGCAGCGAGTGCCGCCAGGGTGGCAACGGCGGAGAAGCGCGCGGCGGTGAGTGCAGCCATGCAGGTGCGTGAGCAACCTGCGTTCCTGTGCGCCGTCCGGGCACGTGCCTTGCGGACGCCGCGCCGCCCCGTCGATCCGACCCCGCGCAAGGACACGCCCACATGAGCTCATCGCCGATCGAACTCCTCGCACGCCGCGACGACGGCGTTCGCCGCCATCGCGCGCTCGTGCGCATCTGCGTGCTCGGTGGATTGCTGTTCGTGATTGCGGTGGGAAGCGCGTTGCTGCCGACGGCGGCGCATCCGTGGATCTGGCTGCCGATTCTGATCGTGAACTTCTCGCTGATCCGCCGCCTCGCGAGTCCGGTCGCGACGGTCCTGCCCGAGTCGTGGCGCGGGGTCGCGGAGTGGTTGCGGGTGCGTGACGACAATCGAACGTGAACGTTGCTGTCTGACGCCCTCGTCCCACTTTGTCGGACGAAGTGAAACAAAGGTGCCTGGCACTTTTGTTTCACTTTCCACCTTGTCCGACGGTCGCCCAGCCGAACGTCGAACTTGGTGCTTCCCGCGATCGCGCTGCAGAGCGAGCTGCGCCTGAACACCCACTTCCAGAACCAGCAGGCATGGTCCGAGGGGGACATCACCCAGCGCGCGGAGACGCTGTTCGCCGTCGCGCGGCAGGTCTGGCCCGGTCCGGCCTGACCCCCGCAGTGCACTTCCCTCCCGCAGCAGCACCAGTATTAACGTCACGCTCGGCCATCGCGCGAACCGCAAGAAGTCTCGCCGGCAGACTTGCCGGCGGACCAGGCTGCGGGTAATCCCGCCGCCCATGTCTCGATGGCTCCAGCCTGCGCCGTCCTCGCTCGCGCTTCGCAGCGGGCTCCGCTTCGGCGACGTCGGCGCACACACGAGTCGAACGATGATGTTCGCCGAGCTGCGAGACCTGCTGTCCGCCGTTCCGACCCGCTCTCCGCTTCCCGGAGACAACCTCCCGTCTCAGGGTCGCCTGTTCGCCGCCGCGCCTGCCCCGGAGCAAGGCACGCTCTTCTCGCCGCGCCTGCCTTCCCGCGACGACTACGTGCATGCAGTCCTCGACGACAACGTGCTCGGCAAGGACACCGCCGCCGCGCGCCGCACGTCACTGCAGCGCTTGACCGAACTTCACGCGGTCGACCCAGCCGTCGCGATCTTCCGCGTCCTGCGCCGGCTCTGGGAGGACGACAGGGACGGCCGTCCACTGCTCACCCTGCTCTCCGCACTTGCGCGTGATCCGCTGCTGCGAGCGACCGCCGTCGTCGTCCTGCCGATGCCGATCGGCAGCGAGCTGACCCGGACATCCCTCGTCGACGTCCTGACGAACGCGGCGACGCAGGATGCGGCGCAACACGACTCCGTCGCCGCACCGACCCGCTTCAACCCGGCCGTGCTCGACAAGGTCGCCAGGAACGCCGCGAGCTCATGGGCTCAGTCGGGCCACCTCGAAGGTCGCGTCCGCAAGCTCCGCCGCCGCGTGCAACCGACGCCGGCATCCGCCGCGTTCGCGCTGTGGCTCGGCACGCGGGAAGGTCTTGCCGGCGAGTACATCCTGCGCACCCTCTGGGCCGCCGCGCTCGACGTCACTCCGGACGAACTGTTCGATCTCGCCCTCGCGGCCAAGCAGCGGGGCTTGGTGCGCGCGGTGTCTGGCGGCGGCGTCCGCGAGATCGACGTGACCGGGCTGGATCCCGTGAAGGAGAGATGGCGCTGATGGGACGGATCGAGAACCTCGCCGACGAATACGAGCGCCACATCGCTGGCCCGTGGCAACGGACGCTCGCCGGCGCACAACGCGTCTTCTTCGTCGTCTATCCAAAAGAAGACGAACGCCTGCTCCGCGCGCGACTCCCCGAGTTCCGCCACCGCACCGAAGCCGGCGGCGGCGAACCGCATCGTTTCGTCGAGTGCGACTGCACGACGCTGTTCTCGCAGTGGCTCGCCGCCGACGAGTACCGCGACGCGTACTTCGAGCACCCCGAAGACCTTCGCCAGAAGCTCGACACCGAGTTCCACGACTACGTCGCCGATCACGTGCGTGCCTGTCTTCGCACCGGTGACACCGTCGTCGACCGCAACACCGTCGTCGCGTTGACCGGCCTCGGTGCGCTGTACCCGTTCCTGCACGTGTCGGTGCTGATCCGCGCCCTCGAACCCGACATCGAAGGTCGCCTCGTCGTGTTCTTCCCCGGCTCCAAGAACGGCACGAACTTCCGCTTCCTCGACGCTCGCGACGGCTTCCACTACCTCGGAACGAGCATCTCCCTGCAAGGCGCCAGCGGTACCGCATGAAGATCCACGAAGTCCTGGACCGCGATCCGCGCCATTCGGCGCTCGCCAACACCGGCCAAGCGCGCATCGAAGACAAGAAGGACGAACGCACCACGCAGGAACTGCGCGCCGAACTCGAGACGTTCGTCTGCGACGGTCAGTACGGCCAAGCCATCGAGCGCATCCTGCGCGCCTACCTGACGCACGTCGACAAGTCGAGCCAGGTCGCCGCGTGGGTCAGCGGCTTCTACGGCAGCGGAAAGTCGCACCTTCTCAAAGTCCTCGCCCACCTGTGGCGCGACACGAACTTCGACGACGGTGCGACCGCGCGCACGTTGGTCCGCGGACTCTCGACCGATGTTCTCGCCGCGCTGCGCGAGATCGACACGCGCGCAGTTCGCAGCGGGGCGCCGCTGTGTGCGGCCGCGGGCACGCTGCCGGCCGGTCGTCCCGACGACGTGCGTCTGACGGTGCTGTCGATCGTGCTGCGCTCGCAGGGGCTGCCGGAGAGCTATGCGCAAGCGCAGTTCACGTTCTGGCTTCGCGATCGCGGCTTCCTCGTCCGCGTGCGGCAGTCCGTCGAGAACGCTGGAAAGGAATGGTTCAGGGAACTGAATGCGCTCTACACC
>JAEYTU010000011.1 GCA_023433825.1 Planctomycetota bacterium | reverse complement strand
CCGTGTGGCCGCGCGAGCGACGGTCTTCCGGTCGCGTTGCAGCTCCTCGGCCGCCCCGGCGCAGACGAACGACTGCTCGACGTCGCGGCGGCCGTCGCGCGCGTTCTGGAGTCGCGATGACCGAGATCCCGCCGATCCGCGTCGGCCTCGAGGTCCACGTTCGGCTCGCGACGGCGACCAAGCTGTTCTCGCCGGCGCCGTGCGGGCACGGCGGCGACCCGAACACGCGACTGCATCCCCACGACCTCGCGCTGCCGGGCACGTTGCCGACGACGAACGCGCGCGCCGTCGAGTTGGCGCTGCGTGCCGCCCTCGTCCTCGGCTGCGCGCCGCAGCGTGTCAGCCGGTTCGTCCGCAAGCACTACGCGTATCCCGATCTGCCGAAGGGCTGGCAGACGACGCAGCAGGACGAGCCGCTCGCGCTCGGCGGTGCGATCCCGTGCGCGGGCGGCGCGCCGTGGCCGCTGCGCCGACTGCACCTCGAAGAGGACGCAGGCCGGCTCGTCCACGACGGCATGGTGACGTTCGTCGATCTCGATCGCGCCGGCGTGCCGTTGATCGAGATCGTGACCGAACCGCGGATCGCGGCTCCGGCCGAGGTCCGGGCGTGCCTGCAGGCGTTGCGGGAGACATTGCAGTTCGCCGGCGTGACCGAAGGCGACATGGAACGCGGCGAACTGCGCGTCGACGCGAACGTCTCGCTGGCCGACGCCGCGTCCACGTCGCCGCGCGTCGAGTTGAAGAACCTGAACTCGTTTCGCAACGTCGCCACCGCGCTCGCACACGAGGCGCGACGTCAGGCCGACGTCGTTTCGGCCGGCGGCGTCGTCGAGCAGGAGACGCGGGCGTTCGACGTCGGCCGCGGCGTGACGTTCGCGATGCGCGAGAAGGTCGACGCCGAGGCGTACACGTTCCTCGACGAGGCGAACCTGCCGCCGTTGGTCCTCGACGACGCGCTGCTGGCGCGCGTCCGCGCCGAACTGCCGGGATCGGCAGCGGCGCGGCGTGCGCGGATCGCCGCGCAGCACTCGATCGACGCGGCGACGCTCGACGTCCTCGTCACGGATCGCCGCCTCGTCGACTGCTTCGACGCGACGGTTGCGCTCGGCGGCGACGGGCGCCGCGTCGCGCACTTCCTCGTTCACGAAGTGCTCGGCCGCGTCCATCCGGCGGACCTCGGTGGCGCGTCGCCGCGGCTGACGCCGCAGGCGCTCGCCGAACTCGTGACGGCCGTGGCCGACGGCGTCGTCACACCGCTCGCCGCGAAGTCCGTCCTCGATCGGATGCTGACGACGGGTGTACGCGCCGCGGACGCGATCGCGGTCCTCGACCTCGGCCTGATCGCCGACGACGAACGGCTGCTGCCGATCGTCGACGCCGTGCTCGCCGAGCATCGCGACGCCGTCGACGCATTCCGCGGCGGTGTCGCGAAGGCCTTGCACGCCCTCGTCGGCGCCGTGCAGCGTCGCCTTCGCGGACGTGCGGCACCGGCCGCACTCGAACGCCTGCTGCGCGCGCGGTTGCGAGCCGACCCGTGACCCGACACTCTTCCGCCCCCTCTCCGCAACCGCGCACGAAATGGAAGCAGCCCTCGTTCTCGACGACGTCACCAAACGCTTCGGCACCAAGGTCGCCGTCGATCGCCTGTCGCTGACGATCCCGCGCGGATCGATCTACGGGTTCCTCGGCCAGAACGGCGCCGGGAAGACGACGACGATCCGGATGGTGATGAGCATCTTCTATCCCGACTCCGGCAGCATCACGGTGCTCGGCGAGCCGAACGCGGAGCACATCAAGGACCGCCTCGGCTACCTGCCGGAGGAGAAGGGTCTCTACAAGAAGATGCGCGCGAACGAGATCATCACGTACTTCGGACGGCTGAAGGGTCTCGACGGCGCGACCGCGCGGCGCCGCGCCGACGACATGCTGGAGCGGTACGGCCTCGGCGACGCGAAGGACAAGCGCTGCGAGTCGCTGTCGAAGGGGATGGGCCAGAAGGTCCAGGTGCTCGCGGCGCTGATCCACGAGCCCGAGCTCGTGATCCTCGACGAGCCGTTCTCCGGACTCGACCCGGTCAACCGCGAGCTGATGCGCGACCTGATCCGCGGCATGAAGGAGCAGGGGCGCACGGTCATCTTCTCGACGCACGAGATGGAGATGGCCGAGCAACTGTGCGACTTCCTGTTCCTGATCCATCACGGCAAGAAGGTGCTCGACGGCCCGCTGTCGCAGATCAAGGCCAGCAGCGAGCACGGCATCCAACTCGACTACGACGGCGACGGGCGGCTGCTGCGGACGTTGCCCGGCGTCGTGCGCGTCAACGACTCGGGCAAGACCGCCGAACTGTTCCTCGCTCCCGGTGCCGACCCGCAGGCCGTGCTCGCGGCGCTGGTCGGCCGCATCTCCGTTCGCCGGTTCGATCTTCGCGAACCGTCCCTGCACGAGATCTTCGTCCGCGCCGTGACTGGCAGCGGTGCGTCCGTCCATGAATAGCAAGATCGCCCTCGTCGCCTGGCGTGAGTACCTCGAGAACCTGCGGACCAAGACGTTCTGGATCGGGATCCTCGCGTTCCCGCTGCTGATCGGGATCTCGTTCGTCGTCGGTCGTCTGTTCGCGAAGGCGAAGGACGTCCGCACGTACGCCGTGCTCGACCTGTCGCAGGATCAATGGCTGTCGAAGGCCGTCGACGAGCGCTCGTCGGTCAGCGATCTGTCGAAGCTGGTCGCGCCCGGCGAGAAGCCGGACCCGGAGGTCGCGGCGAAGCTCGCCGAGCAGATCGCGTCGCTGCCGGCCGATCATCCGTACAAGCGGCTGTTCGCCGAGTTCACGCCGACCGATGCGATCGTCCTGGCGCGCGGCGGCGAACGTGCCGAGACGCGCGGGCGCGAGATCCTCGTTCGTTGGCAGCAGAGCCTGACGCGCGACGACATCGCCGTCATGAAGGGACTCGACTCTGGGCTCTCGTTCGTGCAGTACCACCGCGTGCCGGTCGGGGATCTGGGCGCGGAGCCCGAGAAGGCACTCGCGCAGCGCCTGCAGAAGGGCGAGCTGTTCGCGTACATCGTGCTCGGCAAGGATCCGATCGGCGACGACTCGGGCAATCGCTACGTCTCGAACAACGTTTCCGACACCGGGCTGAAGGACTGGTATCAGGCGCACGCGACGTCGGTCGTGCGCGAACGCCGCGTCGCCGCGGCCGGCCTCAGTCCCGAACAGGCGCGTGCGATCCTCGCGTCGTTCCGATTCGCCGATCGGAGGATCGACGCCAGCGGCGCCGAGACCGAGGTCTCGAAGTCCGACCGCGGGTTCGCGTTCGCGCCGGTCGCGTTCGTCTATCTGTTGTGGATCGCCGTGTTCACGGCTGCGCAGATGCTGCTGACGAACACCGTCGAGGAGAAGTCGAACCGGATCATCGAGGTGCTGCTGTCGTCGGTGTCGCCGCTGCAGCTGATGGCCGGCAAGGTGTTCGGGATCGGCGCGACCGGCTTGACCGTCGTCGGCTCGTGGGCGCTCTGCGCGTTGCTCGGTGTGCAGGTGCTGCCGACCGTGTTCCCGGGCATGGCCGAGTTGAAGCTCGGCGACATCATCGGCAGCCCGCTCTTCCTCGGTTCGTTCGTCGGCTACTTCCTCGCCGGTTACCTGATGTACGCGGCGGTGCTGGTCGGTCTCGGCGCCGTCTGCAACAGCCTGAAGGAAGCACAGAACCTGCTGCAGCCGGTCTTCCTGCTGCTGATCGTTCCGCTGATCGCGATGATCCCGATCGTGCAGGATCCGAACGGCACGCTGGCGAAGGTGCTGACGTACATCCCGCCGTTCACGCCGTTCGTGATGATGAACCGCGCCGGCGGCCCGCCGTCGGGGCTCGAGTACCTTGCGTCGTCACTGCTGCTGATCGGGACGATCCTGTTCGCGTTCTACTTCGCGGCGAAGATCTTCCGCGTCGGGATCCTGATGACCGGCAAGCCGCCGAGCTTGCGCGAGATCCTGCGGATGCTCAAAGCGCCGGCGAACTGAGCGCGCGGCGCGCTACTCCCACTCGATCGTCGACGGCGGCTTGCTGGAGATGTCCAGACAGACGCGGTTGATGCCGCGGACCTCGTTGATGATCCGATTCGAGATGCGCCGCAGGACGTCGACCGGCAGCAGTTCCCAGTCGGCGGTCATGCCGTCGCTGCTCGAGACGACGCGGAGCACGCAGGCGTTCTCGTAGGTGCGCTGGTCCCCCATCACGCCGACCGACTGCACCGGCAGCAGCACGGCGAACCACTGCCACAGACCCTTGTGCAGGTCGCGACTCTCGACCTCGTGACGAACGATCGCGTCGGCGGCGCGCAGGACGGTCAGTCGTTCCGCCGTGATCTCGCCGAGGCAGCGAACGGCGAGTCCGGGACCTGGGAACGGCTGCCGATCGATCAGCGCCGACGGCAATCCGAGTTCGCGGCCGATCGCACGGACCTCGTCCTTGAACAGGTCGCGCAGCGGCTCGACCAGGTCCATGTCGAGGTCCTCCGGCAACCCACCGACGTTGTGATGACTCTTGATCGTCGCCGTGCGGCCGCCGTGCGCGGCGACCGACTCGATGACGTCCGGATACAGCGTCCCCTGACCGAGGAACCGCGCCTGCGACAGCCGCTTGCTGTGGTCGCGGAACACGTCGACGAAGACTTTGCCGATGATCTTTCGCTTCCACTCCGGATCGGTGACGCCGTGCAGCGCCGACAGGAACCGATCGCGCGCGTCGACGACGGTCAGGTCCATGTGGTAGTGGTCGCGGAACAGCTCTTCGACGCCCTCGCGTTCGCCGGAGCGCAGCAAGCCGTTGTCGACGAACACGCAGTGCAGCCGGCGGCCGATCGCGCGATGGATCAGCACCGCGGCGACCGACGAGTCGACGCCGCCCGACAATCCGAGGACGACTTCGCCGTCGGCGCCGACCTGCCGCACGACGGCGGACACCTTGTCGTCGACGATCGATCCCGGTCGCCAGTTCGACGGACAGCCGGCGATGTCGAGGACGAAGTTCCGCAGCAGTTGTGCGCCGTACTCGGTGTGCGCGACCTCGGGATGGAACTGCAATCCGTAGATACGCCGCCGTCGATCGGCCGTCGCGGCGAACGCGCACGGCTCACTGCTCGCGAGCGTCTCGAATCCCTTCGGCAGCACGGCGACGTGATCGCCGTGCGACATCCAGACCGTCAGTTCGGCCGGCACGCCGGCGAACAGGTCGTGATGGTCGGACACGGCGATCTTGGTCCTGCCGTACTCGCGCCCCGCGGTTGCCGGTTCGACGCGCCCGCCGAGCTGCTGCGTCAGCCACTGCAGGCCGTAGCAGATCCCGAGGATCGGGACGTTGGCGTCGAGCAGACTCGGGTCGAGGACCGGCGCGTCCTGTTCGTAGACCGAGCACGGCCCGCCCGAGAGGACGATCGCGCCCGGCTGCATCTGCTCGACGGCGGACGCGGCGCGATCGGGAACCGTGATCCGCGAGTAGACGCCGAGCTCGCGGATGCGTCGTGCGATCAGTTGGCAGTACTGCGTGCCGAAGTCGACGATCAGGACGCCGCCGCGCCCTGCGGCACTCGTCGTCGAAGGTGCGTCCGCTGGCTTCATCGTTCGACCTCCCCGGTGTAGTTCGGCGCTTCCTTCGTGATCGTGATGTCGTGCGGATGCGACTCGCGAAGGCCCGCCGACGTCACGCGGACGAACCGCGCGCGTTGCGCGAGTTCGGGCAGCGTTCGGACGCCGTTGTAGCCCATGCCCGAACGCAGCCCGCCGACGAGTTGGTAGACGTAGCTCGCGAGCGGTCCCTTCGTCGGGACCATCCCCTCGACGCCCTCCGGCACGAACTTCATCCGTTCACGGACGTCGGCCTGCGCGTAGCGATCGGCGCTGCCGGCCTCCATCGCGCCGAGCGAACCCATGCCGCGGATCGCTTTGAAGGTCCGCCCGCGGTAGAGGATCGTCTCGCCCGGCGACTCCTCGAGACCAGCGAGCATCGAGCCGAGCATGACCGACGCGGCGCCGGCGGCGAGCGCCTTGACGATGTCGCCCGACGTGCGAACGCCGCCGTCGGCGACGACCGGGATCCCGTGCGCGGCAGCCGCGTGTGCGCAGGCGAGAACGGCCGAGAACTGTGGCACGCCGACGCCGGTCACGACGCGCGTCGTGCAGATGCTGCCAGGTCCGATCCCGATCTTGACGCCGTCGGCGCCGGCCTCGATCAGCGCTTGCGTGCCTTCGACCGTCGCGACGTTGCCGGCGACGACCGGGACGCGATGGCGTTCCTTGATCTGCGCGACGGTCTCCAACACGTTGCGGCTGTGACCGTGCGCCGTGTCGACGACGAGGACGTCGACACCGGCGGCGACGAGTTGCGCGACGCGTTCGGGATCGTGGACGCCGACGGCCGCGCCGACGACGAGCCGCCCGCGGCCGTCGCGCGCCGCCTGCGGGTACTCCTCCATCATGTGGACGTCCTTGATCGTGATCAGGCCGCGCAGCGTGTCGTCCTTCTCGACGAGCAAGAGCTTCTCGACCTTGTTGCGCTGCAGAATCGTGCGTGCTTCCTGCAGCGTCGTTCCCGGTGCGGCCTTGACGAGGTCCTGCGAGGTCATGACGTCGCGGACGAGCGTGTCGCGGCTGTCGACGAACCGCAGGTCGCGGTGCGTCAGGATCCCGACGACGCGGTGATCGCGATCGACGATCGGCAGGCCGCTGATCTTGTGCGTGCGCATCAGATCCTTCGCGTCGCCGACGTTCGCGTCGGGCTGCAGCGTGACCGGATCGAGGATCACGCCGTTGGCGCTGCGCTTGACCTTCTCGACCTCGCGGACCTGCGCGTCGATGCCGAGGTTCTTGTGGACGATCCCGATGCCGCCCTGCTGCGCGAGCGCGACGGCCATGCGCGACTCGGTCACCGTGTCCATCGCGGCGCTGGCGATGGGGATCTGCAGCGGAACGCCGCGGCAGAAGAACGTCGCCGTCGAGACGTCGCGCGGCAGCGCCGATGCCATCTGCGGCACCAGCAGCACGTCGTCGTAGGCGAGACCTTCGCCGACGATGCGGTCTTTGGGATCCAAGGGCTCTCTCCGGGGGAGAAAGCGTGGGGCTTATATCGCGGCCGCGTCGCGCGTGGAAGAATCCGCGGCGACCGATGCAGCACGACGACGACCTTCGCGAACGGATCGTGCACCTGGATCCGCATCTCGTCGTCGTCGACAAGCCGGCCGGCATGCAGACGGTGCGGCACGACGAGGACGCCGGGCGCAGCGACGACGTTCCGCTCGACGAAGCCGTCGCGCGGCTGGTCAGCGGCAGGACGCGGCCGGCGCCGTTGTTCGTCGTGCATCGGCTCGATCGCGAGACCAGCGGACTGATCGTGTTCGCGCGGCGCGGCGAGGCGGCGCGCGCGTTGGAGCATCAGTTGCGACGGCGGCGGACGCACCGGCGCTATCTGGCGCTGGCGACCGGGAACGTGCGGTCGGGGACGTTCCGGTCGTTCCTGGCCGAGGATCGCGGCGATGGCCGGCGCGGTTCGACGCGGCACGCGCGGTTCGGCAAGGAGGCGGTGACGCACGTTCGCGCGATCGAGCAGTTCCGTTCGGTCACGCTCGTCGAGTGCCGGCTGGAGACTGGGCGAACGCATCAGATCCGGATCCACCTGGCGGAGGCAGGGCACCCGCTCGTCGGCGAGCCGCGCTACGGGCGAACGCCGTCGGGAGCGCGTTCCCTGGCGCCGCGGCTGATGCTGCACGCCGTCGAACTGGGATTCGTGCATCCGGCGTCCGAGGCCCCGATGCGCTTCGCGGCGGCGCTGCCGGCCGATTTCGCGGCGTGTCTGGCGGCAGCGGGAAAGTGAAACGAAGGTGCCAGGCACCTTCGTTTCACTTCCACCGGACGAAGCGTGATTCGAGCGGGTCGTCGCCGCCGACGCGGCGGATCGCGTCGCGGTTCGCCGAGAGGTGCTGCAGGATCGGCCAGACGTCGTACGGATCGGCCGCGATCGTCTGCGCGATCTCGACGCACGAACGCGGCGTCGCGTCGAGCGCGGCTTCGACCTCACGCTGAAGGTGCAGCACGTCGGCGGCGGCCTTCTTGCCGGCTTCGACGCCGGGCTGGTGATACGCGTTGACGTCGATCAACTCGGCGTAGAGGCCGACGGCGCGTTCGAACAACGCGATCACGGCCCCGAACGAACGTTCGTCCAACTGCGCGATCGTCAGCGTCGCCGACGCGCGATCGGCCTCGTGCAGCGCCGCGCGCGTGCCCTGCCAGAACCCCGACAGGAAGTCCTCCGACGTCGCGCCGTCGCCGACGATCGGCGACGGGCCGGCGCGACCGCGCAGCACGCGCACGAACACGGCGAAGAAGTCGGCGCGGCCGTCGCGCAACTGCTGCACGAACGCGTGCTGATCGGTGCTGCCCTTGTTGCCATAGACCGACAGCCCCTGGTGGACGACCTTCCCCCGCCGATCGAGCCGCTTGCCGAGCGACTCCATGACCAACTGCTGCAGGTACCGCGACAGCAGCAGCAGCCGGTCCTTGTACGGCAGCACGACCATCGCCTTGTCGCCGCGACCGCCGCCCTGGACATGCCACAAGAGCGCCAGCAGAACGGCCGGATTCGTCCGCAACTCGGTGCGCCGCGTCGCCGTGTCCATCGCCGCCGCACCGGCCAGCAATCCACGAACGTCGATCCCGAGCAGCGCCGCCGGCAGCAGCCCGACCGACGCGAACAGACTCGTGCGCCCCCCGACCCAGTCCCAGACCGGGAACGCGGCGAGCCATCCCTCTTCCTCGGCGAGCCGGTGCAGCGCGCTGCCCGGCATCGTCAGCGCGACCGCGCGCGCCGGGAACATGACGCCGCTGCGCTTGCAGGCGTCCTGCAGCTCGGCCATCCCGTTGCGTGTCTCCGGTGTGCCACCGGACTTGCTCGCGACGAGGATCAGCGCGTCGGAAAGCGACCCGATCCGCGCCAGTTCGCGGTCCATCCCGTCCGGGTCCGTGTTGTCGAACAGGAAGAACGTCGCCGGCGCGTCGGGCCGCGCGAACGCGTCGGCCAGCAACAGCGGTCCGAGCGCCGAGCCGCCGATCCCGACCATGACGACCTTCGTGAAGCGTTCGCCGTCCGGCGGTCGAACGCGCCCGGCGTGCACGTCGATCGCGAAGCGCTCGATGCGCTGCACGTTCGCCAGGATCTCCTCGCCGACCGCCGCGTCCGGCGCGTGGGCCGGGGCGCGCAGCCAGTAGTGCCCGACCTGCCGCTTCTCGTCGGCGTTCGCGATCGCGCCGCCTTCGAGGGCCTGCATCGCGGTCAGCGCCTTCGCGAAGGCCGGCGCACGCTGCGCCAGATCGGCGTCGGTCAGGCCGGCGAGACTGACGTCGAGTTCGACGAACGGATCCTCCGTCGTCGCCCGCCATTGCAGGAACTGGTCGAACCGGGACGAGGCCATCGGAATCTCCGTCAAACAAGACGACGTGTCGGGTCGCCCTTCGCCATCACGAACAGATGCAGGAAGCCGCGCAACAGGAACCGGTCCGCCTCGGCCGCGCGGTGTCGCCCCTGTTGGTGCAGACCGCGGTTGCGGCGGACGACGGCGATCGTGTCGACCGGCGTGAAGCGCTCGCACAGCAGCGTGTGCAGCTTCGTGCCGATCGGGACGAAACCGCGCCCCGGCACGCAGGTGTCGCCGACGTAGAGCGCGAGGTAGCGATCGTTCTTCAGAATGCGATCGATCTCGGCGATCACCGCTGCCATCGCGTCGAAGTACGCCGCGTCGAACGCCGACAGCTCGCCGATGCACTCGGGCTTGCCCGAGTACTTCAAGTGATCCGAGTACGGCGGGTCGACGAACACGAAGTCGGCCGTCGACGATTCGAGCGGCAGCTTGCGTGCATCGGCGCGAAAGATGTCGCGCCGCGTCGGCTGCAGGTCGTAGCCGAGCGCGCGGCGATCGAGGTCGCGCGCGACGTCGAGCGTCGTTCCGCTGCCGCACATCGGATCGACGACGAGATCGCGTTCGCGCGTGTAGAGCGTCAGAAGGTTCCAGACGACGAAGCTCGGGGTCGCGCCGGCGTAGTCGGTGTCGCCCTGGCGCCCATCGCCGTAGTTCTGCGATGGAAAGTCCCACAACGTCGTCGTCTGTCGCGCGGGCTCGGGACGTGCCTTCACGGCGGCGAAAGCTAACGTTCCGCCGGTGCACCGAGAAACCGTGATTCTGCTGACGCTGATCGCGTACACGGTGGCGATGGTGCTCGTCGGCGTCCTCGGGAGACGCGTCGCCGGCGAGAGCGGATTCCTGATCGGCGGCCGCACACTCGGGCCGATCGTCGCCGGGCTCAGCGCGTCGGCGACGTCGTCGTCGGCGTGGACGCTGCTCGG
>JAEYTU010000611.1 GCA_023433825.1 Planctomycetota bacterium | reverse complement strand
GTCGCGCACTGCTCGCGCGCGACGCGATCGGCGTGACGATGACCGGCCGCTCGCGCGATGGCGTGCCGTTCCGCGGCTATCGGATCGCGCGGCTGCCGGAGCCGTTCGATCGGCTCGGCCTGCCGATGGACGCAGTCGTCACGTCGATCCAGGGGCAGCCCGTCGCGGAAGCGGCGCAGATCGTCGCGGTCCTCGACGCGCTCGGACCGAAGGTCGGAAGCGTGCTCGTCGAATACATCGACGATGGTCAGCCGCGTGCGCTGGAGGTACGCATCTTCCGGTGACCCTGGCCAGTCTCGAGAACGTCGTTCGAAGTCATGGCGCCGAACTCGTCCTCGACGAGGCGTCGATGCGCATCGAGGAGCGCGCGCGAATCGGCATGGTCGGCGACAACGGCGCCGGCAAGACGACGCTGATCCGGATCCTCGCCGGCGTCGACGATCCCGACCGCGGTCAGGTTCACCTACGCCGCGATCTGCGGATCGCGTACATGGCGCAGATCCCGGCGATGGAGCCCGGAACGACCGTGTTCCGCTACGTCGAACGCGGCACCGGCGAGTTCGAGGAACTCGCGCAGCGAATCTCCGAGATCGAGCATCGCCTCGCGGAAGCGCCTGACGACGAGGCGGCCGTCGCCGCGTGGGGCCGTCTGCACTCGGCGTTCGAGGCCGGCGGCGGCTACGACCGCGTGCATCTGTGCGAACGCGTCCTCGCCGGAATCGGGATCCCCGAGACCGACTGGCAGAAGGAACTGTCGGTGTTGTCCGGCGGCGAGAAGTCGCGCGTCGCGCTGGCGACGCTGATGACGCAGCCGGCCGACCTGCTGATCCTCGACGAGCCGACGAACCACTTGGACCTGCAGGGGATCGAGTACCTCGAAGGCTTCGTCACGAGTCACCCCGGCGCCGTCGTCGTCGTCAGTCACGACCGCGCGTTCCTCGACGCCGTCGCGAGCGAGATCGTCGAGATCGACGGCGGCAAGGCGACGCGCTACCCGGGCAACTACAAGGCCTACGCCGAACAACGCGATCGCGCGCTGCTCGCCGCGGCGCGCGCGTTCAAGAACCAGCAGGAGTACATCGACAAGGAGATGGACTTCATCCGGCGCAACATGGCCGGGCGCATGAGCACGCAGGCGAAGGGCCGCCTGAAGCGTCTGCAGCGCGTCGAACGGATGAACGCGCCGAAGCGCGACGGCAGCGCGATGCGGTTGACGTTCCGCGGCGGCAAGGGGATGGCCGGCCAAGCCGTCTTCGAGGTCGACGATCTGGCGGCGCGGCTGCCGAGCGGTCGCGTGCTGTTCGAGCACGCGACGTTCAAGATCTTCCACGGCGAGGTGATCGGCATCGTCGGACGCAACGGCGCCGGCAAGACGACGCTGCTGCAGATCCTCTCGGGACGACGCCGCGCCGATGCGGGATCGGTCAACGTCTCACGCGGGGTCCGCATCGGCTTCTTCAGTCAGGAGATGCAGGACCTCCCGACGTCGGGCACCGTGCTCGACGCGCTGCGACAAGTCGACGTCAAGGCGACCGAACGCGATCTGCGCGATCACCTGGCGCTGTTCCTGTTCACCGGCGACGACATCGACCATCCGATCGCAGGGCTGTCGGGCGGCGAGAAGCGTCGGCTGTGCCTCGCACGCCTGACCCGCAGCGACCACGACGTGCTGTGTCTCGACGAGCCGACGAACCACCTCGACGTGACGACGCGCGAAGGCCTGGAGCAGGCCGTGCAGTCGTTCCCCGGCACGACGATCCTCGTCAGTCACGATCGCAGCTTCCTGCGCGCGACCGCGGATCGCGTCCTCTACGTCGCCGACGAGGCCGTGCGCGTGTTCGACGGCGGGCTCGACGCGTGCCTGTCGGCGATCGCATCGGAAGCGCGCGAGCGTCGCGCCGACGGTGCCGCGGCGAAGGCAAAGCAGCGCGCCGACGATCCGCAGCCCGAGCGCGCGAAGAGCGCGGAGGGACGGATCCGCAATCCGTTCCAGTTCCAGAAGCTGGAGGAGCGGATCTTCGCGCTCGAGGAACGCGTCGCCGCACTGCGGGCCGACATGGAACGCCCCGAGAACTACGTCGACGCGAGCCGCATGAAGGAGCTGCAGAAGCAGGAGGCGGACGTGCAGGCCGAACTCGCCGACTGCTACGCGAAGTGGGAGAACTGGGCCTGATCGCGCCCTTGCGACGCCGGAGCGGCGCGCCATGCTGCCCGGCCCGATGACCGAACTGCACGATCACCTCCGTCGCCGCGTCGCTGCGATTCTCGCGACCGCTCCCGCCGACGTCGTCGCGTCGCTCGCATTGCAGGCGCCGAAGAACCGCGCTCACGGCGACGCGGCACTCGGTTGCTTCCCGCTCGCGAAGGCCCTCGGACAGGCCCCGCCGGTCATCGCGCAGAAGCTCGCCGACGCATTCGAAGGCGACGACGTCGTCGAGTCGGCGCAGGCCGCGGGGCCGTTCGTCAACTTCCGTTGGCGACGCGCGACGCTCGCACGGAGCGTCGTCGAGGGCGTGCTGACCGGCGCCGCGCCGTACGGCAAAGCCGCGCAGAGCGGCCGCAGCGTCGTGATCGACTTCAGCTCGCCGAACATCGCGAAGCCGTTCCACCTCGGTCATCTGCGCTCGACGATGATCGGCGCCGCGCTGCGCCGCATTCATCTGCATCTCGGCGACACGGTGCACGGGATCAATCACCTCGGCGACTGGGGTGCGCAGTTCGGCAAGATCATCACGGCGTACCTGCGCTGGGGATCGGACGACGAGCTGACGCGCGATCCGATGCGGCACCTGTTCGAGATCTATGCGCGCTACGGCAGGACCGCGAAGGAGGACCCCGCGCTCGATGCGGAGAGTGCGAATCACTTTCGCGAGCTGGAGTCGGGCGAGGACAACCCGCAACGACGGTTGTGGCGCAAGCTGCGCGACATCTCGCTGGCGGCGTTCGAGCGCAGCTACCGACGGCTCGGCGTCGAGTTCGACCACGTCAGCGGCGAGAGCTTCTACGAGGACAAGATGGAGGACGCCGTCGCGCGCGTTCGCGCGGCCGGTGTGTTGACGACGTCGGACGGCGCGGAGGTCGTCGAGCTCGACGGCATGCCGCCGTGCATCCTTCGGAAG
>JAEYTU010000603.1 GCA_023433825.1 Planctomycetota bacterium | reverse complement strand
TGGCCGCGTCCTTGGCCTCTTCGGCACCGCCGAACGAGACCGCATCGGACTGGCCGCTGTGCCGGTCGGCGAAACGTCCGGTCGAACGTCGGGCGAGCCGACCTCCGCCGCCGCCCTCGCCGCGACGCGGTCCGCCGCCTCGGCGTGCACCGCCACGGTCACCACCGCGATCGCCACCACCACCACGACGATCCTGACGATCGCCACGACGGCCCTGCGGCTCGCGACCTCGGATGTCGTCGCTGCCCTGACGCTGCGAAGCGATCTGGGCTTGCTCGTCGAGGTTCGCACGACCTTCGATGACCGCGTCGGTCAACTTCGTCAGCAGCAACTGGACCGAGCTCATCGCGTCGTCGTTGCCCGGGATCACGAGGTCGACCTGCTGCGGATCGCAGTCGGTGTCGAGGATGCAGACGACCGGGACGTTCATCCGCTTCGCTTCGCGGATGCAGATGTCCTCGCGGCGCGGGTCCACGACGACGATCGCACCGGGCATTCCGTGCAGCTCACGAACGCCTTCGAGGTTGCGGCGGATCTTGCGCATCTCGCGACGCAGCGTCGACTGATCCTTCTTCTTGTACTTCTCGATCGTGCCGCCGGCTTCCATCGCCTCGATCTCCTCGAGGCGAACCAAGCGCTCGCGAACGGTCGCGAAGTTCGTCAGCGTGCCACCGATCCATCGCTCGGTGATCGCCGGCATCCCGCAGCGCTTCGACTCGGACTCGACGACGGCGCGGATCTGGCGCTTCGTGCCGAGGAAGAGGATCTCGGCACCCGTCGACGCGAGGCGCCGGAGGAAGTGACAGGCTTGGATCAACCCGCGGATCGTCTCCTCGAGGTTGATGATGTGGATCTTGTGCCGCTTGCCGTAGATGTACGGCCGCATCCGCGGGTTCCAGCGGCTGGACTGATGGCCGAAGTGAACTCCGGCGTCGATCAGTTCCTGAACGGTGACGAGTGGCACTGGTCGTATGCCTTCGCGAAAGGGTGCAGAAAGGAAAATGAGGGGGCGGGATTCTAGAGAGCGCCTGCTCGCGGTCAAGCGCGCGGTTCGACTCGGCGCGACGAGGATGCGAGGTCGGCGTGCGTCCGAAGCGATCGGCAGATCGACGCCGCAGCGGCGATCGGCGCGGCCCGCGGCGCGCGGAATCGAACGATTCGACGGCGCGCTCGGGGCGACGAGCGGTGCATGTGGCCACGCGCAGGGGATTGAGAATGTTGCGGCGTGCCCTGCTAGCATCCCCGCCCGCATCGCGTTCCGACCAGGGCGCATCGCGTTCGGTCCGGGTGCTCGGGCAGGCACCTCGGACGCGCGATCGGACGATTGGCCACGAATGGCGACGAACGTGACGAGGGGGGCTCGAACGGCATGGACGGCATGTACGGGCAGCAGACGACACAACCAGGACTCAGCAACTCGACCACGGCGGCACGTTTCGACGATGCCGAACTCACGAACTTCATGACCGGTGAAGGGACGTTTCGCGACCCGACCACGAGCACGCCGCGCGAGACGCTCGTGTTGGTGATGAACCATCATCGCGACCCGCTCGGCGACCTCGTCGACGGGTTGCGGCGACAAGGTCTGACCGTCGTCGAATCGCAGTCGATCGCGCATTCGCACGCGATGGCGTTGGAACTCGACCCCGCCGTCGTGCTGCTGAATCCCCTCGTCCTGCAACCCGGCGGCATCGAAGTGCAGATCGTCGAGCGGCTGCAGTCGAAGTCCGACACGCCCGTGCCGGTCCTGATGCTCGTCGACGATCCACAGGTCATGCAGGTCGCGCGCGAGATGCAGGTCCCGTTGAAGGACTTCCTCGTCAAGCCGCACGGTTTGATGGAGGCGTCGCAGCGGATCGAGATGGCGCTGCTGACGCGGCACAAGTTCCGCGTGCTCGCACGCCAGATGCGCGATCTCGAAGGGCAGGTCGCGACCGACTTCAAGACTGGGCTGCTCACGGATCGCCACTTCCGCAACGTGATGCAGATCGAGTGGAAGCGCGCGCAGCGTCATGGCTCGCCGCTGTCACTGATGATCGTCGACATCGACGACTTCAAGCAGGTCAACGACACGACCGACTACGCGTTCGGCGACGACGTGCTGCGGCGCGTCGCGCAGGCGCTGCGTCAGGGCATTCGCGAGACCGACTTCGCGTCGCGGTTCGGCGGCGACGAGTTCATGGTGCTGTTGCCGCAGACGTCGCCGGCCGAAGCCGTGCAGACGGCGATCCGCCTGCGTCGCGTGATCGCCGGGATCCTCGTCGACAACGGCACGCATCAACGCCGCGTGACGGTCTCGATCGGCATCGACACGTTCCAGGGCGGTGTGCTCGCCGCCGGTTCGCCGGGCACGCCCGACGAATTGCGCCGCCGCGCGAACAAGGCGCTGCAGGACGCGAAAGGACGCGGGAAGGACCGCGTGTGGCTGTACTCGGAAGGCGGCGCGGCGTGAGCGCGTGACGCGGCGCGCTGTCGCGCCGAACGAGAGTCATCGCGGACCTCCTCGCTGACGTTCCAATTCTGCGACGGCGCGCTGCCACGCGGACGCAGGAACGCGCACGACGACCGGCGTCGGCGACGGCGCGATGCGCTGCGTCGTGATCAGGATCGGATCGAAC
>JAEYTU010000586.1 GCA_023433825.1 Planctomycetota bacterium | reverse complement strand
CGACGAAGGCTCCGTGACGATCGCGGCCTTCAACCGGGCTTCCTTGAGCCAGAGCTGCAGCATGTCCGGCGTCACCTCCTCGACGCTCGCGAGCCCCATCGCGTGCTGCACGAGTCGCATGTGGGCGAGTTGCAGGCGCGCGTAGGCGTGGAACTCCGCGGCGTCCATTCCCTGCTCGGCGAGCTTTCGGCGCAGGTCCTGACCTTGTGCGCGGAACTGCGCGGCGAGCTTCTCGATCCACGCCTGCGTGTCCTTCGCACTCGGCTGAAGGCTCTCGGCGTCGGCGCGCATGCGCACGAGCTCGAGGTCGATCAAGTGTTCGCGGGCGGCGCGGCCTCGATCGCCCGGTCCGAATCGCTGCAGGAACTCCAGTGCGAGATCGTCGCGTGTGACGACGGCCGGCTCGCCGTCGAGAACGAACCGTGCGACGAGTCCGCGGTCCTGGTCCTGCGGCGCACAGATGGCGAGAAACAGCGTCGAGGTCGCGATCAGCACGCGGTGCTTATAGCCACGTCGCGTGCGCGCTGCGATCGAGGGCTTTTCAGGTCTCTTCGACGAGCGCGTGGACTTCCGCGTGCGACGCGTCGTCGACCGGTGGCTTCGCCGTCGACGGAATGCGCACGAGGAACGACGCACCCTGCGCGGTCGGTTCGAGTGTGATCGTCCCTCCGTGCGCCTCGGCGATGTGCTTGCAGAGCGGCAGACCGACACCGATCCCGCCGGCGTCGACCGGCGATTCACCGTTGCCGAACCTGCCGAAGATCCGCTCACGCACCGGCGCAGGGACCCCGGGACCCTCGTCGGCGACACGCAGCCACCATTCCGCCGCGTCGAGACCGAGTTCGACGCGGATCGTGCCGCCCCGCGGCGAGAACTTGATCGCGTTGTCGAGCAGGTTGCGGAGCACCTGGCGAATGCGCTGTTCGTCGCAGAGGCAGCGGAACCCGCGTCGCGCGTACCGCGCGAGCACGACCAGTCCGGCTTGCGCCGTCCGTCCCGACTCCTGCGCGAGAACTTGTTCGAGCAGCGCACCGACGTCGTGCTCGGCGAGGTCGAGACGCATCGCGTCGGCGGCGACCTTCGCGTAGTCGACGATGTCGCCGACCAGGTGCAGCATCCGTTCGGCCTCGGCGTGCACGATGCCGAGGAACTCCTCGCGCTCCGCGGCCTCGGTCGGAGCGAAGTCACGCAGGATCTCGATCCCGGCCAGGATCGACGTCAACGGCGTTCGCAGTTCGTGGCTGACGCTCGACAAGAACGACTCGCGCGCGCGATCGAGGGATCGCAGCTCGTCCATCGCGACCTGCAACTGGTGCGTGCGTTCGGCGACGCGGATCTCCAGCGTGCGCGCGTTCGCGGCCTCGGCGAGCCGGCTCTCGGCCAGACGTTCGGCCATCTCGTTGAACATCGACGCCAGTCGCCCGATCTCGTCCTCGCGTTCGAACGCGATCCGATGCTCGAGATGACCGTCGGTCACCCGTTGCAGCCCCGCTTCGAGAGCGACGATCGGTTCGAGGAGCCCGTCGACGACGCGATTGACGGCGAACGTGCCGAGCAGCAGCAGGACGACGCTGCCCAAGGTCAGCATCCATCGGTAGTCCGTGCTCCGTTCGCCGGGTCGGCCGCGCGGACGCAGCGTCCGGATCGCGCCGAGCAGCGTGCCCTCCGGATGGATCGACGTGTAGACGAACGGCTCCGACGCGTCGACGCGGTGCGGCGGGACTCGGACCGGCACCGTCGCGACGATCACCGACGCGTCGGCGTGCAGCAGCGATGCCTCGCCGCCGTCCTTCAGTTCGCGAACGTCCAACGTCGTCGGGAATCGCCGTTCGTCGGGTCCGAACGACGAGCGGACGTGGGCCAGCGCCAGGAACGCCGCGTCGGACGTCGCCAGATAGAACGCCGAAGCCTGGGTCTCGTCGGGGACGTGCCGATCGTTCGCGTGGCGGAGGATCTCGATCCGACTCCCGCTCGCGAACGCCTCAACGACGTGATCGTCCGATGCCAGCAACTCGGTCTCGTGCAGCGCGAGGCCGATCTCGCCGTCGAGCACGCTGCGTTCGACGAGATGGTGCGCGAACAGCGCCAGCGCCAAGACGAGTCCCGCGAGCGTCAGATACGTCTGCAGCAGGATCCTGCGCCGCAACGAGCGGTCGAACGACGCGCGAACGCGAGCGAGCGTCACCGCCCGTTCGCGCCTCGCCGCGCGCCTCCGCCCGCTGCTGTCATCGTCTCGCTCAGGTCGCGGCGACGACGACGCCGCGCTCGACTCCGGCGATCTCGATCACCGGTTCGCCGCCGCGGATCCGCGCGACGAGACGTGAGCCTGGGCCGAGTTCCTCCGCGAGGATCGTCTCGGTCAGGGGATCCTCGATCTTCCGCTTGATCAGGCGCCGAAGTTCGCGGGCACCGTACTCCTCGGAGAAACCTTCGCGGGCCAGCAACGACTTGACGCCCGGCATGAAGTCGACCTGGATGCCGTTCTTCGCGAGCAGGTCGGCGACTTCGCGCAGCAGACGCTGCGCGATCCGCGAGCAGACCTTCAGGTCGAGTGGGTTGAAGACGACGACGTCGTCGATCCGGTTGATGAACTCCGGACGGAAGTTCTCCTTCAGCGCCTCGATCGTGACCTCGCGCAGGTTCGACGAGTACAGGTCGGCCGTCTGCGCGCGGCTGAAGCTGATCCGCGACCGCAGCGAGTCGAGCTTCTCGACGCCGAGGTTGCTCGTCAGGATCACGATCGTCCGGTTGAACGGGATGACCTGCCCCTTGCTGTCGGTCAGGATCCCTTCGTCGAGCAGTTGCAGCAGCAGGTTGTGGACCTTCGCGTGCGCCTTCTCGATCTCGTCGAACAGGACGATGCAGTTCTTCTTCTTCTTGACGGCCTCGGTCAGGAAGCCGCCCTCGCTGTGCCCGATGTATCCCGGCGGCGAGCCGATCAGCTTCGCGTACTCGTGCGGCAGCGCGTACTCCGAGCAGTCGACGCGCACGAGGCGGCCGGCGTCGTCGAACAGCGAGCGCGCGAGCGCTTTCGCCAACTCGGTCTTGCCGGTGCCGGTCCGGCCGACGAGCAGGAACGTTCCGATCGGAACGCCCGGACGTTTGAGGCCGACGGCGGCCTTCTTGACCGAACGGACCAGCGACTCGATCGCCGCATCCTGACCGACGACCTGCGCGCGCAGCGCCTTCTCGAGTCCCATGACCTTGCGGAACATCGATTCGCGCTCGCCCTGTCCGGCGCCGCGCGAGACGAGCGCGTTCTCGCTCTCGCCGCGGATCTCGACCGGCAGCGCGACCTGGTGGATCTCGAGCGACGGATTGACGTCGATGCAGAGCTGGTAGAGCAGCTCCTCGATCATCTCGGGGTCGTACTCCTCGCCGTTGCGAGCGACGCCCGGGAGGATCTCGCGCTGGAAGTCGGGGATGCAGACCTCGACGACGCGACGTCGGTACGACGCCTTGTTGGTGATCGGCTGACGCTGCAGCTCGGCGACCAACTCCTCCTGACTGCTGCGCACGCGCACGAACTCGTCGATCAGATCGAAGTACTTGATCACCACGCTCGCGTCTGGATGCTTCACCGATTGCTCCCGTCGCTGGTCACGCCGCCGACGTCCGATGATCGGACCGACGGCAGCGACGACTTGACGCAGGATGCTCGACGAAGCGCGTTCGGCCGTGCGTGGTGCCCGAACGCTTGGATCACGTCACAGGATACGAACGTGGATGCCGCCGACCCGCGTCTGCTCGCGATGCTCGTGCACCGGGGTCTCGTGTCCGAGGCGGCGGTGTTGAGCGCGTTGGCAACGGGCGCAAACCCGATCGACGCGCTGATTCGCGACGGCGTCGTCACGCGCGAACAACTCGCCGAGTGGCTGCAGACCGACGGTGGCACGCGGCCGCGACTCAGCCGCTACGAGTTGTTCGAACTGCTCGGGGAAGGCGGGACCGCGCGCGTGTTCCGTGCCACCGACCGGAAGACCGGCGCCGAACTCGCATTGAAGGTCCTGAAACCCGAGATCGCGCGCGATCCGGAGGCCGTCCAGCGCTTCGTTCGCGAATCACGGTTGCTGTCGGAGATCGAATCGCCGTTCGTCGTCCACGGGCACCGCGTGGCCCGCGAAGGCGACGTGATCTTCTGCGCGATGGATCTGGTCCCCGGCCGCTGTGTGCAGGACCTGCTGGCCGAGCGCGGGCGACTCGACGAGGTGACGGCGCTGCGGATCGTCGCGCAGGTCGCGCGCGCGCTGGCCGTCCTGCATCGCCGCGGACTCGTCCATCGCGACGTCAAACCCGGCAACGTGATCGTCGACGACGAAGGTCACGCCGTCCTGATCGACCTCGGGTTCGCGACGGCCGCGGCCGACGGTCGCTCCGACGACGCGGCGAACGAACGGACGACCGGCACGGCCGCGTACATCTCGCCCGAGCAGGCGCGCGGCGAGACCGGGCTCGACGTGCGCGCCGACATCTACTCGCTCGGCGCGACGCTGTACCACCTGACGACCGGATCGCTGCCGTTCCGCGGCGCGACGAGCGAGGAGATCCTGGCGCGGCAAGTGCTCGACGCGCTGTCCGGCGAGGCGATCCGCGAGATCGGGCTCTCGCCGCAGGTGCACTGGCTGATCGAGAAGTGCATGGCGAAGGAGCGCGAGATCCGGTTCCAACGGCCCGAGGACCTGGTCGCCGAGATCGACGCGCTGCTCGCACGGCGGACCGACGCCGCACCCGACGACACCGATCCCAAGCGCCCCCGGCGGCGACGGCGGCTGTTCTGACGATGCACACGCCGAACGACCCCCAGGCGGAGACCTCGGGCTGCGGCCCGAACGTGCGCCGCGACGGGTACCCGTTCGCGTTCCGGTGCCGCCGCTCGGGCAACTGCTGCTCGCGGCCGGACGGGTTCGTTGCCGTCACGGCGGAGGAGCAGGTCGCGATCGCCGCCCACCTCGGCATGACGGCGGACGCGTTCCGCGGTCGATTCGTCGGCCCGGGTGGACGACTCAAGCACGGTCTCGGCGGGCGCTGCGTGTTCCTCGCCGAGTCGCCGCAGCCGACCTGCGAGATCCACGCGGTTCGACCGTCGCGGTGTCGGAGTTGGCCGTTCTGGTCCGAACTCGTCGCGTCGCCGGACGCGTTGGCCGAGGCCGCGCGGCTGTGTCCCGGCATCACCCTCGACGACGCCGGCCCGTCGCTGTCCTGATTCGGGAAACGCCCGTTCGAAGCGACTCATCCGCGGTTCTGCGGGGGGCCGAATACGTCTCGCATGTCTCGTCGTCCTCGCCGCTCACTGCCGAACGCTGCCGGCGCGAGGTCCGACTCGACGCGTGCCCGCGAGCGCCGGCGCGACGGAGCGGGCCGCTGATGGGGGCGATGCGGCCGAGCCGACGACCGATGCGCGCGAAGACACTGTGGGTCGTCGTGGCCGCCGTGGTCCTTCCGCTCGGCCTGCTGATCGCCTCGTACCAACGCACCGAGCGATCGATCGACGAACGCCTCGTCCAGATTCGTGGCTCGATGGTCGAGCTGCGTCGCGAGGTCGCCGAGACCGAACTCCGACTGCACGGCGACTTCCTCGCGAACGTGACCGAACGGATGCAGCGCGACGCGCGTGCGCACGCCGTTGCGATCGAGGCGAAGTTCGCCGGTTTCGAGCGGCACGTGCGCTCGCTCGTGGCCGATGCGTCGATCGCCGCGCTGTTCCGTGCTCGGATCGCCGGCGCGGACGCCGAACTGGCGGCGGCGCACGAAGGCGTCGAGCGGCGGCTCGCCGGTCTGCGCACCGAACTCGGCGTCGTCGAGTTGCGAGTGCTCGACGATCGCGGTCGCGAGATCGTCCGCTGCGTCGACGACGTCGTCGTCGACTCGACGGGCGCGCGGGCGCCGCTGCGCAACGCGACCGACGACGAGAGTGGCTCGACGTGGTTCGGCGATCTCGCCCGTGCGACGGCTCAGGGTGCCGCGAGCTTCGTCGCGACGTTCGCGAACGTCGACTTCGCGGCCGACGCCGCGCACCGGGACTACCCCGGCGTGCGGTCGACTTGGATCGTCGGTGCGCCGCTGCACTTCGACGAATCGGGTCGCCTCGACGGCGCGAACGGTTCCGTTCGCGGTTACGTCGCGATGACGATCGACGCGCGGCCGGATCTCGAATCGGTGCGCGGTCTGCTCTTCGACGGCTGGCACGGGGACCTCGTCGACGTCGAGGGGCGTTCGCTCGGGGGCGGGGTGTCGTCGTCGCGGCCACCGCACGCCGGCCCGCACGTCGAGCACATGGTGCGTGGCCCATCGGGCGAAGCGGTTTGCAGTGTCCGGTTGACGTCGTGGCACGGTCTGCTCGACGCGGCGGTCGGCCGGTTGCGGCAGCTGACCGGCTCGGTCGACGATCGGTCGAAGCGCGTCGCGGACGGCTGGTGGGCGCTGCAGGACGACTTCCGCGTCGCCAGCGAGGCGAACGTCTGGTGGGCCGTGCTGCTCGCCGCCGCGGCGACCGTCGTCGCGTGGTGGATCGGTCGTCGGACGTCGACACGCGTCCAACGCCTCGCGCGCGCGGCCGAGCATCTGTCGCGCGGCGAGCCGTTCGACTTCGACC
>JAEYTU010000535.1 GCA_023433825.1 Planctomycetota bacterium | reverse complement strand
CCCTCGCTCCGGCGAGGGCCAGGACCTTCAGGCCGCGATCCGTCGGTGCTCCGTCGGGCCGCCATCCCGCTCCCCGTCGATGCTGGCCGCCGTCCTCGTCCTGTGCGTCGCCGTCCCGTCGGCACGTTCGCAGGAGCCGACGCCGCAGCCAGCCAAACCCGAACCGGAGAAGAAGCTCGAGCAGATCCCGATCCCGGTCGACCTCGAGGGCAACCCGGTCCTCGTCCTGACGCTCGAGGACGCACTCTCGCTCGGGCGCCTGCACAACTCGGTGCTGAAGTCGCGCGAACTCGATCCGCTGATCGCGCGCGAGAACCTGCGGTTCGCGCAGTCCGAGTTCGAACCCGAGATGTACAGCGAGCTCGGATTCGCGAAGTCGAAGGACTCGGCGCGCAACGTCTTCCAGCCGTCGCTGACGCGCGAGACCTGGGACGGACGCTTCGGCGTCCGGCAGAAGGTCTCGACCGGCGGCACGTTCGACATGTCGTACTCGCCGCTGCGACTTCGGCAGTCGACGACGACGCCTGGGTTCCCGTCGAAGCAGTACTCGTCGGACTTCACGGCCACCTACGTGCAGCCGTTGATGCGTGGCGCTTGGAGCGACTACACGCGCCGCGAGATCGTCCGCGAGCAGGCGCGCCTCGTCGGTGCCGGAGCCGCGTTCCGCCGCTCGGTCCAGGAGACGATGCTCGCGATCGTCCGGGCGTACTGGGATCTCGTGTTCGCACGCGAGAACTACCGCGTCGTGTCGGCCAGCCTCGATCTCGCGCGCGAACAGTTGCGAATCACGATGGAACGGATCCGCGTTCGCGAACTCGCCGAACGGGACCGCGTCGCCGACGAAGCCGAGGTCGCGCGGCAGCGAGAGAGTGCGATCACGGCCGAGAACTCGATCCGCGATGCCGAGGACGCGTTGCGTCGACTGTTGTTCGACGATGCCGACGGCAATCTGTGGCGCCGCAACCTGCAACCGTCGAGCGACTACGTCCCCGACCTCGAGACGCCGGTCCCCGACTGGAAGATCCCGGCGCGCATCGCGCTGACCCAGCGGCCGGACCTAAGCACACTGCGAACGCAGGTCGCGGTGGCCGAGGTCGACGCCTTGGTCGCGCAGCGCGACGTCCTGCCGCAGCTCGATCTCGTCGGTTCGTATTCGACCGACAGCGTTCGCCCAGGATTCGACGACGCGTGGAGCGACACGTGGAACCAGGAGTTCCCCGACTGGAGCTTGCGGTTGCAGTTCTCGATCCCGATCGGCAACACGGCGGCGCTGAGCCGGCGTGACAGCACGCGACTCGATCTCGAACGCCGCAAGCGTGAGCTGTACTCGGCCGAGATCGACGTCGCAGCGGAGGTTCGGCAAGCCGTCCGCCGACTGGAGACGTTGAAGCTCAGCATCGCCGCGAGCCTCGAGAGCCGGCGGTTGGCCGAGACGAATCTCGACACCGAACGCGTCAAGCTGCGGGTCGGCACGAGCACCGTGTTCGAGGTGCAGCGCCGTATCCAAGAGCTGCAGGAGGCGCGGAGTCGCTTGCTGCGCAATCAACTCGACTACCGGATCGCCGAGGCCGAGATGCTGTACGCGCAAGGCCTGCTCGACGCGCCCGGCGAACGCGTCGACGAAACGCAGTCTGAACCCGGAACCGGCCGATGACAGTGCCTCGGCACGATTCACGGAGCCGGCGCACGACGCCCGGTGACGCAGTGCCCGCCTTGGACTATCCGCGCTCCCGCATGACCAGACCGGCCCGCACGTTCCGCAGTTCCTTGCGACTGTCGCCTCTGACGGTCGTCGCTCTCGTCGCCGGTTGCGGCGGCGAACCCGCGCCGACGCCGGCGCCGACGCCGCCACAGCAGCCGGCCGCCTCCGCGCCACCGTCGGTCCCGACCATCGACCCGACGAAGGTGTTCCCCGACTGGAAAGCCGACTTCCCGCAGTTCGGCAAGCCGCTGCACCTGTCGCCGTCCGCCGGTGGACGCGTCTACGAACGGAGTCGTCGCGGCATCCTCGAGCAGGTCGCGGCCAACTTGTCGGGCTCGTGCTCGCGCGACGCGTGGTTGGTTGCGAAGGAATTCTTCGCGCGGCATCGCGAGGAAGAGGTCGTCGAGCTGTTGATCGAACGTCTCGACCACGCGTTGACGTCGCCGACGCGCGCCGAGCATGCCGAGAACCTCGTCGAGGCGATGACGACGATGGCGGATCCGCGCTTCGCCGCCGTGCTGCTGCGCGCGCTCGAGCACGACCGTCCCGGCGTCCGCAACAAGGCAATGCAGGCGCTGGCCAGAAGCGGCGACGCCGCATCGGTGCGGCGCGCCCAGGAGTCGTTCCTGCGGATGGAGCATCGCGCGCAGATCGACTGGATCCGGGCCGCGGCGGCGCATCTCGGCGACGACGTCGTCACGGTGTTCGGCGAGATCCTGACGACGGTGTCGTTCCAGCCGTTCCACGACACGGTTCTGCAGGAGACGCTGAAGCTCGGCGCCGAACGCGCGGCGCGGGTGCTCGAGCCACATTGGGCCCGGTCGGCGGGTCCGATGAAGCTGGCGATCGCCGGCGTGCTGCACCGCCTCGGCGATGCGCGCGGCACCGTGCACCTGCGCGAGGCGATGCGGAGTTCGAACGTGCAGGCACGTTCGGCCGCCGTTCTGGCGATGGGGAAGGTCAAAGACGGCATGGTCGACGACCTGCTGATGCTGACGACCGACACGGATCCGGTCACGCGGGAGGTCGCCGCGATGGCGTTGGCCGACGTTCCCGGCGAGTCCGTCGACGGACAGTTGTCGATCCTGTCGCAGGACGACGAGGACGGCGTCCGGAACGCCGCACTGCGCGCGCTCGGCAAGCGCGGCGTTCGGCCGGTCCTCGATCGACTGATCGACACCGTGCGGACGGCGACCGGTTACACGCTCGACCGCGCGCTGATGGATCTGGTCGCCGCGCGCGACGGAAAGGCGGTGCCGGTCATCGTCGAGCGCTACCGGAAGGCGCCGGCCGGTGAGCAGCGCAACTTCCTGTCGGCGATCGGCCGACTGCGCGCGCCCGAAGGGTTCCCGTTCCTGCGCGAGGTGTTCCTCGGCGAGGAACGCGCGTTCCACGACGCGCGCGACCTGACGACCGTCAAATACGCGGCGATGCTGCTGCCGAACCTGGACGGCGCCGAGGCGATGGCGCTGGCACTGTTCGCCGAACTCGATCGCGCCGATTACCGCCGGCGGGCACACCTGCTGACGGCGCTCGGCAACATCGCCGGCGATCGCGCCGATCCGGAACTGCGCGCGAAGGTCTTCGCACTGTTCCGCAGCATCGTGTTCGACACGTCGGAGTTGCCGCAGATGCGGCTGTTGGCGTTGGAATGGCTGCGCCGCGACCTGCGGATCGACGACGTGCTGCGGATGCAGCGCGAACTCGACCAGCAATCGCCCGGCATGAAACACGCGATGAACGACTTCCTCTTCGAGTTCTTCTGAGCGCCGAAGGCGCTCGGAAGAACTCGAAGAGGAAGGTTGCTGGCTTTGCGGTCGGCCAATGCGAGTTGGGCGAAGGAACGCATCCGCAGCCGACCGCGGAGTGCCCGAGCGGTGACGTGGTTCGGACTCGCGGCCGAGCCGGGACGCGGTCGCGCGAGCACCGCGGATCGCCGACCCCGGAATGCGCGCACTGAGATGCGTTCCGATCTCGCATTCCAACGTGGGCTCGATCGCGAGCGCTTTGCGGACGCGGCTCGCGTGCTCGCGCGAGCAAGAGCGCCGGGATCGCGGTGGCTCAGGGGGTCGGGAGCTCGAGCCAGCGCTCGTCGTCCTCGCCGCGGTACCAGGTCGCTTCGGGGAGCGAGGAGTTGGCGCGGCGGCGCGCGAAGCCGGGGCGGGGGGCGCGGGAGGTGCCTTCGTAGCTCGCGACGAGGTTGCGCGTGAACGCCGGCTTGGCGTCCGCGGCGAAGAAGAACGCCGTGCGACCGCCGACCAGGAACGACGACGGCCACGCGAGGACTTCGAGCGGTCCCACGCGTTCGACGCCACCATCGCCGTAGCGCGCCATCGGCGTTCGCGCGAGCAGATAGACGTAGTGACGCGACACGAACGCGAACGCCGGCGGCTGCACGCCGCGTGGCAGCGGGGACGCGTCGACCAGACTCGAGTCCGGATGTCCGAGGTCGCGACACCGCCGATGCAGCTCGGCGCGAACGGCCTCCGCGTCGGCGTTCAGCGGATCGCCGGGCCATTCCATCGCGACGGCGAGCAGGGCTTCGGCGACGGCGCAGGCGCGACCTTCGATCCGTGCGACGCGGCTGGCGCGCAGGTACGGCGACCAGACCGCGATGGCGATGCCGATCGCGCCGGCGATCAGCAACCACGTCGTCAGGGACCAACGCGCGAGTCCTGCGAACGACACCATCGCGGCTATCTTGCCCGCGGATGGATGCACCTGCCACGCTGCGTCGCCTCGCGGCGGACATGCCCGATTCGGTTCGCACGACGCTCGCAGCCGTCGCCGCCGCGGACGGTCGCGCGTGGCTCGTCGGCGGCGCGATCCGCGACGCACTGCTCGGCCGCGACGTGCAGGACTTCGACTTCGCGACCGATCTGCGACCGGATCGACTGCTGCGACTGTTCCCCGACGCCGACGCGCGCGACGCGCGCCTCGGAACGCTGCAGATCACGGTGCCCGGACATCGCCTCGTGTTCACGACGCTGCGGGTCGAGGGCGACTATCGCGACCAACGGCATCCCGAGTTCGTGCGGTTCGTCGACGATCCGATCGAGGACGCGCTGCGGCGCGACTTCACGATCAATGCGATCTATGCGAACGCGACCGATCTCGCGCGCGGCGGCGGTTCGACGACGTTCGCGATCCTCGATCCGACGGGCGGCCTCGACGACCTGCGCCACGGTGTCCTGCGCGTGATCGGCGATCCGTCGCGCCGATTCGTCGAGGACCCGCTGCGAATCCTGCGGGCCGTCCGCTTCGCGGCGAACGGGCGCGCGACGCTCGATCCATCCACCGAGCTCGCGCTGCGCGCAGCGCTACCCGGGCTCGCGACGTTGCCCCCGGAGCGGGTTCGCGACGAACTGACGGCCGCGTTCGTCGGTCCCGGTCGCGGTCGTGCGCTGCGCCTGCTGGTCGACCTCGGGATCGCCGATCGCGTGCTGCCCGAGATCGTCCCGATGGTGGGGGTCCCGCAACCGGCGCAGTACCACCCGGAAGGCGACGTGCTGACGCATGTCTGCCTCGTGCTCGCCTTCGCGACGCCGACGCCGATCCAGGCCTGGTCAGCCGTGCTGCACGACGTCGGCAAGCCGCAGACGTTCGTCCGCGCCGACGACCGGATCCGGTTCCACGGCCACGACGAAGTGTCGGCGACGATGGCGGCGAGCATCCTGTCGCGGTTGCACGCGAGCCGCGACCTGCGCGAGGCCGTCGTCGACGTCTGCCGCGAGCACATTCGGATCGCGTCGGTGACCGGCATGGCGCGGCCGAAGCGGGAGCGGTTCCTGCGCGGCCCGCGGATTCGGGAGCATCTCGACTTCCACCGCGCCGACTGCCTCGGCAGTCACGGCAAGCTCGACCTGCACGCGGCCATGACGCGCGAACTCGAGGACCTTCCGCCGATTCCGCCGCCGCCACTGTGCTCCGGCGCCGACGTCCTGGCGCTCGGCATCCCGCCGGGGCCACGCGTCGGGGCGCTGCTGCGTCGCCTGCAGTCGCGGATCGACGACGAGGAAGTCGCCGATCGTGTCGCAGCTTTGGACATCCTCGCCCGCCTCGTCGCCGAGGACGTCAAGGGGTAGTGCGCATCGGTCGATAACGCCGGCCAGGAGGGCTCGCGCCAATGCAGCAGAAGGGGATGGATTCGGGCTTCGACGCATACCGTCGTGACCGCAACCAGCGTCGTATGCAGAGCGGAACGCCGCTGCGACCGATCGGGAAGGGTCAGGACGTGCTCCGCGAGATCGAGGCCGCAGAGGCGCGCGAGGTCCAGGAACAACGACTGACGCGCGAAGTGCACGACTTCTTCGCCGACGCGACTCGCACGGCGGCGACGATCGTGCAGAAGGTCACCGAGGTGCACGAGAACGAGGCCTCGGGACGACTCAGCAACGAGATGGAGGAGTTCCTCGTCGAGACGATTCGGCGCGCGCAGTCCTTCGTGCAGTTGCTGCAGTTCGCGAAGGGTCCCGACGGCGAACGGATCGTCGACACCCACATGCAGAACCTCGTCGGGAAGATGCTCGACGGATTCCGAAACGAAGGCACGGCACAACTGCCGGACAAGCACATCGGTCTCGATCCGATGAGCGTCGACCTCGACGTCGCGTCCGCCGAGCTGCGCGCACTCAGCGGCAGCCCGCAGGCGAACGACGGCGCGAAGTCGTCGATCGACGAGCATCTCGTCGCCGAGGTCGTCGAGCCCGAGCCGGAACCGGCGCCGACGCCCGAGCCGACCGCGAAGACCGGCCGCGCTGCCGCGAACGGTGGGTCGAAGTCGAAGTCGAGCGCCAAGGCAGACGCACCGGCGAAGACTCCTGCCGCGCAGAAGCCGACGGCGAAATCCACGAACGCGCCGTCGCCGACGGCTGCCGTCGATCCGCTTCTCGCCGCGATCGAGGACCCGGAGCAGTTGAAGGAGACGTTGAAGGCGCTCGTCCGGACCGGCGTGCTGACGCGCGATGCCGCGCAGGACGCCTACCGTCGCCGCCTGCAGAGCGGCACGCCGAGCTGACACGGCGGCCGTTCAGGTCAGCGCGATCCGTCGCGAGATCCAACGCGCGACCGGGATCGCGGCCAGGACGACGAGCGCTTCGGCGACGCGTCCGTGGCCCATGCAGAGCAGCCCCGTGTAGAGCATCGTCCCGAGCAGCAGCCACGTCATCGACCCGCGGATCGCGGCCTGCGTCCACACCGTGATCCGCCGCGCACGCACGCAGAACGCGAACGCCGCCACGCCGGCGATCGCCGCCGCCGGGAACGGTTGCGGCGTCCACAGGATCGTCAGGAACGCCGCGATCGGCGGCGCCATCTGCACGGCGACGACGGCGCGCGGGCGGACCTTCGGGGTGTCCTCGTAGATGCCGAGAATCGTGACGGCGACGACGTAGACCGCGTAGACGCTGGCGGCGACGACGAGCGAGTCGGATGGCGCGACGCCGGCGACGACGATCGGTCCCGATGCGAGGTTCGCGGCGCGGAGCGCACCCATCGTCAGCGCACCGAGCAGCGCGCCCTGCTTCCAGACGTAGTCGTAGCCGAGCACCAGCACGGCCATCGCGCCGTGCCAGATCGGCATCGGCGACAGCGCGAGCGCGATCGCCAGCAGAACGACACCGAACGCGAGTGCGACGTTCGGTGCGACGTCGCCGCGTGGGATCGGCCGCTCGGGCCGCTGCACGGCGTCGAGCGCGCGATCCGCGTGGTCGTTCAGCACCATGCCTGCGGCGTACAGACAGACCGACGCGCCGATCGCGCGAGCGGCGAGACCGTCGATCGGCATTCCGGCCACGCAGAGGCCGGCGACGACGTCGGCAGCGGGAGAGAACAGCGTCCCGACGCGGACGAGTCGCAGGTACGGCAGCATCGCGGCGGCGGTCAGAACAGCCGGCGGATGTCGTTGAACGTCACGAACACCATCAACGCGAGCACGAAGACGAGCCCGAGGATCTGGCTGTAGTCGAGCACGCGCGCGCTGACCGGCGAGCCCTTGATCCGTTCGATCAACAGGAACAGCAGATGCCCGCCGTCGAGAATCGGGATCGGCAGCACGTTGATGAACGCGAGGTTGATGCTCAAGAGCGCCAGGAAGTACAGGAAGCGCGCCCAGCCGGACTGCGCTTGGTCGTAGCTGACGCGGCTGATCGTGATGATCCCGCCGAGCGTCGTCGCCGACACCTCGCCGGTGAACAGCCGCTTCAGCGTCACGTAGAGCTGCTTGATCAGGTCGACCGACGCGACGAGACCGGCACGGATCGCGGCGCCGGCCGAGTCGACGGCGAAGCGCTCCATCCGAATCCGCACGAGTGCTTCGAAGCCGGGGTCGATTTCGGTCGCCGGCTCCGCCGTCAGTGTGACGGAGCGGGTCTCGTCGCCACGCACGAACGTGATCGTCATCGGTCGAGCGCCGGCACCGGCCACGGCGTCCTTCAGATCCTGCCAGCTGCGGACGTCGCGACCGTCGATGGTCCGCAGTGCGTCTCCGGTCAGGATTCCGGCTGCGGCGGCCGGTCCGGGGTCCGGAGGCAACGTCACCACGAGATCGACGGTGTCGACATCGAGCGCGATCGACGCGGCGAGCGCGGCGCGACGTTCTCGCGGGACGACGGCGGTCAACGTCGTGCGAATCGGACTTGCCGTCGCGATCGCCGGTGCGCGTTCGACGACGAGCGTCAACGGACCATCGCCGGCGAGCGCCGTCGCGAGATCGTCGGCGGTGTATTGGCGACCGTCGATGCTGACGACGTGATCGCCAACCCGCAGCCCGAGCGCTTCGGCGTCGGCGTTCGGGCGCATTCCCGCGACACGACGACTTGTCCGTTGAACGCCGATCCGAAGCTCGGACAGCTGCTTCGTGCTCGACGTGAACGTGATCGGCGGCTGCTTCGCGCCATCGCGTTCGACGAGCAACGTCATCGGTGCGTCGGGCCGCTTCGCGGCCACGAGGATCCGTCCGATCGAACGGCTGTCGACCGGCGCGCCGTTGATCGCGAGCAACTGATCGCCGTCGCGCAGGCCAGCCACGTGGGCGGGGCTTCCGACGTCGACGGTCACACGCGGCGGCGAGTCGTCGACGTCGGGTCCGATGCCGATCATCCGAACGCCGTTCTCGGGCGAGTAGCGCGGCCGCACCGACGTCTGGAAGCGTTCGCCGTCGCGTTCGACCGTGATCGGGACCTCGTCGCCGCCGGCGAGCGCGATCTCGACGCTCATGTTCTCGAACGAGTACATCGCCTTGCCGTCGACGGCGACGATCCGATCCCCGACACGCAGATCGGCTTCCCAGGCCGCCCCGCCGCGATCGACACGACCGACGACCGGTGCCGTGAAGTCGACGCCGGCGCGGAACACGATCAGGAACGCGACGAACCCGAACAGCAGGTTCATGATCACGCCGCCCGAGAAGAACAGCGCGCGTTGCAGGTGCGACTTCGCGTACAGGTCGTCCTCGGCGAGTCCGTGCCGACGCGTCGGGTCTTCGCCGGCGACACGGACGTAGCCGCCGAGCGGCACCGCGCAGAACCGGTAGTCGGTGTCGCCGCGCTGGAAACCGAACAGGCGCGGGCCGAAGCCGAGCGAGAACACTTCGACGCGCACACCGGCGAGGCGTGCGGCGAGGTAGTGCCCGAACTCGTGGATGAAGATCAGGAAGCCGATGCCGACGGCGACCTGCAGGATCGACAGGATCTGGTTCATGGCGGAGTCGGGAGTGCGTCCAGCATCGCGGTCGCGTGGCGTCGCGCCGCGGCGTCGGCGGCGAGGACGTCGTCGAGGGATTCGATCGGCGCGGACGGCCGCGCCCGGACGACCTCGGCGACGCAGCGGGTGATCTGTGGGAACGGAACACGTCCGTCGAGGAACGCCTGCGTCAGGACCTCATCGGCAGCATTCAGCGCTGCGCCGGAGTCGCCGCCGCGTTCGAGCACTTCGTAGGCGAGCGGGACGGCCGGATAGCGCTGCGGGTCGACCGGCAGGAACTCGAGGTTGCGAAACTTCATCGGGTCGAACGGCTGGAAGTCGAACGGCAGTCGTTCGGGCCAGCCGAGGCAGTACAGGATCGGCACGCGCATGTCCGGAACGCCGAGTTGCGCGAGCATGGAGCCGTCGACGAACTCGACCATCGAGTGAACGATGCTCTGCGGGTGGATCAGCACGTCGACCTGCGCCGGACCGAACCCGAACAGCCAGCGCGCTTCGAGCACTTCGAATGCCTTGTTCATCATCGTCGCCGACCCGACCGTGATCCGCGGCCCCATGTCCCAGGTCGGGTGGCGGAGCGCTTCGGCGCGCGTGATCGAGCCGAACGTGTCGAGCGCGCGCGTGCGGAACGGTCCCCCGGACGCCGTCAGCCAGAGCTTGCGGACATGGCGCGGGTCCTCGCCGTTCAGGCATTGGAAGATCGCGCAGTGCTCGGAGTCGACCGGCAGGATCGTCGCGCCAGTGGTGCGCGCCAACGCCATCAGGTAAGGGCCCGCCATGACCAGCGACTCCTTGTTCGCGAGCGC
>JAEYTU010000531.1 GCA_023433825.1 Planctomycetota bacterium | reverse complement strand
CTCGCGATCTGCGCGGTTTCCACTGCGGCTCTTCGCCAGCGCGTGGACGCGCGTCGGCAGCGGTCCGCGCACGCGAACGCGCCGATACCCGAGTGGCACGTAGAGCGTCGGCGCCGCGTCGTAGCCGGGCAGCAGCGGCAACGGGAAGCCGGTCGCGAGATCGAGCATCGCGGGATGCAGCGGCAGCGTCGTCAGGTCGCCATGGAACGCCGCCGGCAACTCGACGACGGCGATCGCCTCGTCGGTGCCGTACGCGAGGCTGCGAACGACGTCGAACCGCGGGCCGAATCGAATCCGCTTCGCCTGCTCGGTCTTCAGCGTTCCGCCGGCGCCGTCCAGACGCCGTGGGCATCGCGCGAGCATCGCGTCGAGCGGGATTCGCGGCGGCGTCTTGCTGCGATCGATCCGCAGCGTCGCTTGCGCGTGCAGCATCCAACCGTCGGCCTCGGCGGTGGCGCGGCTCTCGACGACGAACACCTGATCCTCGCCCTCCGGAGTCAGCGTCACGCGAACGTCGCGCGGTGCGCTCTCGCCGACGGCGAGCGGCGCGACGAACGTCACGTCGCGGATCTCGACCGGTTCGTCTCGGTGCAGTTCGGCGAATGCGCCGCGCGCGAGTTCGAGATAGCCCGTGCCCGGCACGAGCGGCTGCCCGTTCGGCGCGCGGTGCTCGTCGAGCAGCCACTGCTCGTGCACGGCCCACGTCTTGACGAACTGCGTCGTGCCATCGGTCGTCGCGAGTCGATCGCCGAGCAACGGATGTCGCGCCGCTTCGACACGCCGCGGTTCCGGCGGTCTCCCTTGCAGACGATCGCGGATCCCGATCGACATGCCGACCGTCTTCCAGACGCCCCAGTCGATCGCGAACGTCGGCGTGCGGCCGCCGTGGCGCGCGTCGGCGAAGGCCTCGAGGAAGCAGTTCGCCGCCGTGTAGTCGACCTGTCCGGCCGGACCGAGGATCGCGCTCGTCGATGCGAACAGCACGACGAAGTCGAGGTTCTGCCCGGCGAGGACTTCGTCGAGCACCATCGTCCCGTGGATCTTCGGCGTGAAGACGCGTTCGACGTTCTCCTGCGTCTTCGACAGGACGACGCCGTCCTCGATCGTGCCGGCCGCGTGGAACAACCCGTGGATCGCGCCGAAGCGGCGGACCGCCTCGTCGACGACCTCGCGCATTCGCACCGGGTTCGCGACGTCGCCAGCCGCGACCATGACCTCGCCACCGGCGGCCTCGATCGCGCGAATCTTGCGGATCGTGCGGCAGGTCTGATCGCGCGGATCGTGGCTCGCGAGCCATTCGTCGAACGCCTCACGCGCCGGCAGCCCGCGCCGTCCGATCAGAACGACGCGAGCCTGCACGGTTCGCCCGAGGTGTTCGGCCAACTCGATGCCGATGCCGCCGAGACCACCGGTCACGACATACACGCCGCGCTCGCGCAGCCGCGTGCGGCCGTTCGCCAGCGGCGTCGGCTGCGCGCGCCCGTAGCTCTCGACGTGCCAGCGATCGCCACGCAGGACGGCGACCGGCTCGGTCGCGTCGGTGCGCAGCTCGGCCAGCAGCGAAGTCGCCAGACCGTCGAACGGCTTGCCCTTCGCGTCGGTCGGCGGCAACACGACGTCGAGCAGCCGGCAGCGAATGCCGTCGAACTCGCGCGGCACGACGCGCACCGGCCCGAGCGCTGCGGTCTTCTCCGGGTACGGCAGCGGTTCGCCGTCGACGCTCTGCATGCCGTTGCCGACGACGGTCACGTCGACGTCGATCCCGTCGACGTCGCCGAGCGCCTGCGCGAGGAACATCAGGCTGTAGAAGCCGCGTTCCATGTTGCGGTGGAAGAAGCTCGAACCGGGCCGGAACGACTCGGTCTGCGTGACGAGCCAGAGGTGCAGGATCCGCGTCGGCAGGCGGTCGTTCTGCTGCAGGTCGGCGATCAGTTCGCGGTAGCCGTCGACGCCCGACTCCGGCGACAGGGCGTACTCGCCGTTCTTCAGCGCGTAGAACGCGTCGCCCTCGCGGACCATCGACACTTCGTCGCCGGCTTCGACGAGCCGGCGCCGCAGTTCGACGCCGAGCCCGCCTGCATCGCCGAACACGAGCCAACGTTCGCGACGCTTCTCGCGCGGCGGCGGCGTGCCGTCGCGCGGCACGAGGCGCCGCCGCCAGAACCAGTCGTCGAGCGCCGGCGCCTTCGTCAGTGCGAGCGGCTCTGCCGACGCGTCGGCCGCGCCCGCGTTCCGGGCGGCCTGCGCGATCCAATACGGCTGATGCTCGAACGGATACGTCGGCAGCGTGATCCGACGCCGGCGCGCACCGTGGCGCGCGCGCGCGAAGTCGACGTCGAACCCGTGCAACCACAGGCGCGCGAACGTCGACAGCAGATACCGCATGTCGGACGTTCGATCGTCCTGGTGCCGCAGCGACGCGAGCACGGCGACCGGCTTCGTGCCGTGCTGCCGCGCGAGCGAACTCAGCGTCTGGCCCGGGCCGACCTCGAGCAGGATCCGATCCGGGTCCTTCGCGAGCGTCGTCAGACCCTGCGCGAAGCGCACCGTGCGCCGCAGATGCGTGACCCAGTACTCGCGATCGACGGCGTTGTTCGGGTCGACCCAGTCGCCGGTCACGTTCGAGACGTAGCGTTGCTGCGGCGGACGGAACGTGACCTTCGCGAGACCTTCGCGGAAGGCGTCGAGGATCGGATCGAGCAGGCGCGAGTGACCGGGCGCGGCGACGCGCAGCTTCTTCGCGTCGATCCCTTCGCTCGCGAGTTCGGCCGCGAGCGCGTCGATCGCCGCGAGCGGTCCCGACACGACGCACAGCGACGGACCGTTGACGACGGCGAGGTCGAGCGCGTCGCCGATCCGGCGCGTGACGACGTCCTCCGGCAGCGGCACCGACAGCATCGCGCCGGGCAGCGCGCGTTCGATCAACCGGCCGCGCAGTGCGACGATCGTCAGCATGTCCTCGAGCGACAGCACGCCGGCGAGACACGCGACCGTGTACTCGCCGAGGCTGTGACCGATCATCGCCGTCGGCACGACGCCGTACGACTGCCACAGCTTCGCCAGCGCGTACTCGGTGACGACGACCGAGCACAGCGACTCGAATGGGCGTTCCAACTGCGCCGCCGCCGCGTCGCGCTGCTCCGGCGTCGGGAACATCAGCGGCTTCAAGTCGACGCCGTTCTGTGCGCGGACGATCTGCAGGCAGCGATCGACCTCTTGGCGGTAGACCGGTTCCTGTTCGTAGATCTCGCGCCCCATGTCGGGGTACTGCGCGCCGCCGCCCGGGAACAGGAATGCGACCGACGCCGGCGCGCGATGCGGCCGCGCACCGAACACACGCTTGCCGTCCTTCGCACGCAGCGCCGCGACCGCGTCGGCGGCGTCGGACGCGACGACGACGCGCCGGTGCTCGAACGCCTCGCGTCCGACCTGCAGCGTGTAGGCGACGTCGCCGAGGTGGGCACCAGGGTTCGCTTCGAACCAGTTCGCGAGGTTCGTCGTCGCGGTGTCGAGCGCCGTCGGCGTCTTCGCCGACAGCGTCAGGATCTCGTACGGCCGCGACGGTTCGGACGCGACCGGCGCCGGCGCCTCTTCGACGACGACGTGCGCATTCGTGCCGCCGACGCCGAGCGACGAGATCCCGGCGCGCCGCGGGCCGTCGGCCTTCCAGTCGGTCAGTTGCGAGTTGACGACGAACGGCGTCGCCGCGAAGTCGATCGCCGGGTTCGGCGAGCGGAAGTTCAACGTCGGCGGCAGTTGGCGGTGCTTCAGCGCCTGGACGACCTTGATGAGGCTCGCGACGCCGGCGGCGGTGTCGAGGTGACCGATGTTCGTCTTGACCGAGCCGATCCGACAGAAGCCCTTCCGCTGCGTGCTCGACGCGAACCCCTGCGTCAGCGCCGCGATCTCGATCGGGTCGCCGATCCGCGTGCCGGTGCCGTGTGCCTCGATGTAGCTGACGTCGTCGGCCGTCAGCCCGGCGACGGCGAGCGCCTCGGCGACGACTTGCGCGTGGCCGTCGACGCTCGGTGCGAGGTAGCCGACCTTGCCACTGCCGTCGTTGTTGATCGCCGAGCCGCGGATCACGGCGTGGATCGTGTCGCCGTCCTCGATCGCGTCGGCGAGACGACGCAGGACGACGACGCCGGCGCCGCTCGTCAGCACCGTTCCGGCGGCTGCGGCGTCGAATGCGCGGCAATGCCCGTCCGGCGCCTGCACCTCGTTCTCGCGATACAGGTAGCCCTGGCCCGGCTGCAGATTGATCGTCACGCCGCCGGCGAGCGCCATGTCGCATTCGCGATTCAGCAGGCTCTGGCTCGCGACGTGGACGGCGACGAGCGACGTCGAACACGCGGTCTGGATCGCGAGGCTCGGGCCGCGCAGGTTCAACTTGTACGAGATCGTCGTCGGCAGGAAGTCGCGGTCGTTGCCGGTGTGCCGCAGCAGGAACAGGCCCGTGCTGCGGACGAGCTCGGCGTTGCCGAGCACGTTCCAGACGAAGTACGAGTTCATCCCGCAGCCGGCGAAGACGCCGATCGCGCCCGGGAAGCGCTTGCTCGTGTGGCCGGCGTGTTCGAGCGCCGTCCAGCACAGTTCGAGCAGATGGCGGTGCTGCGGGTCGAGGATGCCGGCGTCCTTCGGGCTGAAGCCGAAGAAGCCGGCATCGAACAGCGGGATGCCCGACAGCTCGCCGTTGGACTTGACGTAGTTCGGGTCGGCGAGCAGCGCCGGGTCGACGCCGGCGGCGCGAAGTTCGTCGTCGGAGAGGCGGCGGATCGACTCGACGCCGTCGCGCAGGTTGCGCCAGTAGGCGTCGACGTCATCGGCACCAGGC
>JAEYTU010000519.1 GCA_023433825.1 Planctomycetota bacterium | reverse complement strand
CCTCGGGCACCGCGTGTTGCAGCGCGCGCCAGAACTGCGTCGTGTCGAACGCCGCCGCGTCGTGCCGCGCCGCGTCCGGCGACGGCAGGAATCCCGGCCGTGCGCCGGGGACGACCGGCGCCGTCGTCGCCCCCGCGACCTCGCCGGTGAGGCTCGAAGCGACGCTCGCCGCCAGCACGGCGACACCCGCCCCGCTGACTCCGAGCGCGCCGGCGGCGGCGGCGTTCGTCATTCCCGGCAGGACGACCGGCCGCGCCGTCGACAACACGATCTGCGGGGAAACGGCCGCGACCGTGAACTGGTACGTGCGCCCCGGTTCCAGGGCCAGCGTCGTCATCGCGTCGACGAGCCCGCCGAGCAGGCCGATCCGGACGCGACCGTCGGCCGGCGCTGTGACGACCGTCGCCTGCAACTGCTGGCCGGGTTGGAGGTCGACGAGGCGTGTCAGCACCGCGTCGCCAGCCGTGGCGGTCGTCGCACCGCGGACGCCGCCGGTCAGTGCACCACCGACGGCGCTGCCCGCGCTGCTGCGTTCGACTGACCTTCCCGACGTCATCCGATGCCCGACTCCTGCCAACGACCGGCGAAGTTTTCGGCAGAGTCACGCAGATGCCTTCACCTACGCTGCATCGATCCGTGGTTCGATATCGCGCGATGCAGACGCGTTCTCGCCTCCCGGTCCAACTCGTCCTGCTCGCGTTGCCGACGCTCCTCGTCATGCACGACGCCCCCACTCCGCCGTCCGATCTGATCCGACGTCTGAAGACCGCCGCCGTCGCGGCGCCGATCGTCGTCGGCCACCGCGGTGACTCGGGCGAGTACCCGGAGAACACCCTCGAGGCCTTCACGGCGGCGCTCGACGCCGGAGCGACGGTCGTCGAACTCGACTTCCATCAGACGGCCGATGGCGTGCTCGTCTGCTTGCACGACGCGACGCTCGACCGGACGACCGATGCGCGGACCGTGCTCGGCGGGCAGCGCATCGCGGTCGCGTCGCGGACGTTCGCCGATCTGCAGCGCCTCGATGCCGGCCGGTGGAAGGCGAAGCGCTTCGCGGGGATTCGGGTACCGACGCTCGCCGCGGCACTCGACTGCATCCAGCCGCGCGCGATCACGATGATCGAGCACAAGGCCGGGAAGGCCGAGGACCTCGTCGCGCTGCTTCGCGAGAAGCGCCTCGTCGCGAACGTGATCGTGCAGTCGTTCGACTGGGACTGGCTCGCGACGGTTCACCGCCTCGAACCGAAGCTGACGATCGCGGCGTTGTCGGACGATCCGGTCACGCCGGCGCGCCTCGACGACGTCGCGCGCACCGGCGCGTCGATCCTGCACTGGGACCACCAACTCCTGACGGTCGACGACATTGCCGAGATGCGCCGTCGCGGTTTCTTGACCTGCGTCTACACGGTCGATGCCGACGTCGCGCTGATCGGTTGCGCCAGAGCCGGCCTCGATCTCGTGACGACGAACCGGCCTGGACGCCTCGTCGCGTTGATCGCGGCCGGCCACGCGAAGCGCCGCTGAACGCCGACGATCGGCGGCGGGTCGTGACGCGGCCGCCGGACCGTCGTATACCGGCCCCCTCGTGATCGCCTCCCGCCGGATCCTCCGCACGCTGTTGCTGCTGCTCGCACTGCCGGGACTGCTGTTCCCGGGCGGCCTGGGGCTGCGGAGCTGCATCTGCGACGGATTCGCGCAGATGCTCGGCATGGACGCGCCGGTCACGACCACGGCCTGCGGCTGCGACCGAAGCGACCGAAACGACGGCGAGGCCCCGGACGAACGCACGCGCTGCTGCACGGCGATCGAACTGGCACCGATCGACACCGGCGCACCGGCGACGCTTCCGACTTCGCCCGGCGATTTCGCACCGGCGCCGCCGCCGATCGCAACACTTCGGCCGACGCCGACCTCGCAATGCTCGCGTCCGGCGCCTGCGCCGACACCGTCGCCGGGCTGGCGACGACCGCACGCACCGCTGCTGCTGTAAGGCGCAGCCCACGCGCGCGTCTGCGCGCCATCCGCGGTGCATGCACGGCCACGCGTCGGCAGCGCTGCGGCGTTCGCCCGGCTTCGGCCTGGGTCGGTCTGATCATTCCTTCTGCACGATTCCGTTCGCTCCCGGAGGCTCCGATGTTCGGCATGCCCACGAAGTTCATCCCGTTCGCCACGTTCCTTCCGTTCGCTCTGTCGTTCGCGACCACCCTCGCGACCGCGCAGTCGGACAACCCGCCCGCACGTCCCGCCGCGCCCGCCGTCAGCGTGCCGATGTTCCCGAACTCGACCTGCGCGATCATGGGCAAGGCGATCTCGACGCGGCTGTTCGTCGACATCGAGTACGGGCGCATGTACGTCTGCTGCAAGAGCTGCAATCGCAAGATCCAGCGCGACCCGCACAACACCTACAAGACCGCGTACCCGGCAACGAAGCAGGTCGGCAACACGGTGTGCCCGGTCAGCGGGAAGCCGATCCCCGAGAAGGCGCCGACGATCCTGCTGCAGGGCCACGAGATCGCGCTGTGCTGCGAGAAGTGCATCCCGGACGCGCGCCAGAACCACCAACTGACGTTGGTCAAGGCGACCGATCCGGACGTCGTCGACGTCGGCAACACCGTCTGCCCGATCACGAGCGAAGCCGCCGATCCGAACACGATCGTCCGGATCGGGAACGAGATCGTGCGACTCGCGGCACCGTCGGCCGTCGCTGCGGTGCAGAAGGATCCGGTCAAGGCGCTCGCGCTGGCGAAGGACAAGACGCGGAAAGCGGTGCCCGCCAAGCCGAAGCCCAAGCCGATCGACGACGAGGAGGACGAGGACATGGAGGAGGAGCCGATCGAGGCACCGAAGGAGAAGCCGAAGGAGAAGAAGCGCGAGGGCACGAATGCGCCCCGCTGACGCCCGTGCGTCGGGCCGCAGCAACTTCGCTGCGATGCTGCTGACCGCCGGAATGCTCGCGGCATGCGCCGTCGCGCCGAAGATGCCGCCGCTGCCGGCGACGCATCCGGCGTCCCCTGACGCCGAGGAGGCAGCCGTCGTCGAGGCCTCCGAGACGCTGCAGTACGAACGGCGCGTCTCGTCGAAGCCGTTGCCGCCTCCGCCGGCTGCCGTCCCGACGCCGGCCGGCACCGGCGGCATGCAAGGCATGCACGGGAGAGGACGATGAGTCGCACGCGCCCCGATTCCTCGCGGGCCGCACTGGGCTTCCGCCACGGCGCGTCGCTGTTCTTCCTCGCCGTCGCGACGACCGCCTGCGGCAGCATCGACGAGGCTGCGGCCGGTGACCGACGCGACGTCACGACGGACGCATTCACGCGAGCGGCCGTCGTCGCCCCGGCGACCGACGAATCCGTCGACGACGCCGTGCGTGCGCTGCTCGCCGAACCTCTGACCGAGGACGCCGCGGTCAAGATCGCGATGCTGCGGAACGGCGAGATTCACGCGGCGCTGGCCGAACTCGGGATCGCGCGAGCGGACCTGGTCCAGGCCGGCCTGCTGTCGAATCCGGTGTTCGGCGCGCTCGCGCTGTTCTACGGCGACGGAACCGAGATCGAACTGTCGCTGACGCAGTCGTTCGTCGATGTGTTCCATCGCCCGCTGCGACGCGCGATCGCCGCGGCGCAGCTCGACGGAGCGAAGGCGCACGTGACGCGGCTCGTCGTCCGCACCGCGTTCGACGTTCGCCGTGCGTTCGTCAACGTGCGCGCCGCGGCGCAGATCACCGAGCTGCATCGCCAGGACGTCGCGGCCGCTGCGGCTTCGGAGGAGCTGATGCGATTGCTGCACGACGCCGGCAACGTCGTCGACCCGCAGCGCACGACCGTCGAACTGACCCACGCGCGCGCTCGGCTCGGATTGGCTTCGGCGGAACTCGCCGAACGCGAGGCGCGCGAGCCGCTGAACGTGCTGATGGGTCTGTTCGGGGCGGAGACCGGCTGGACCGTCGAAGGCCGAATGCGAAACGACGCACTCGCCGGGCTCGACTTCGACCGCGTCGAGACGCGCGCGGTCACGGCGAGTCTCGATCTCGCTGCGAATCGCGCGCACGCCGACGCGGCAGCGCAACGCGCCGGGCTCAGCGACTGGCAGACGTGGTTCGACGGCGCGCACCTCGGCATCGCCGCCGGCAAGGAGCGGGAGGGGTCGGACTGGGGCGTCGGGCCGGAGCTCGGGATCCCGATCCCACTGTTCGACCAAGGGCGTGCGACGCGCCACGCCGCATCCGCCGACCTGCAGGCGGCGTTGCACCGCCACACGTCGCTCGGCGTCGAAGTGCGCGCATCGGCGCGACGCCTGCGCGATCGGACGCAGCAGCTCGCGGCGCGTGCGGCGTTCGTGCGCGACGTCGCGCTGCCGCTGCAGCAG
>JAEYTU010000435.1 GCA_023433825.1 Planctomycetota bacterium | reverse complement strand
CTGGAAGGGTGCGGGCCGGCGGGATGCGGCGATCGACGCATTCCGCAAGAGCGCGGCCGTCGAGAACGACATCGCCGACGGCGCCGCCCCCGCCAACCTCGCGGCTCTCGGCGTCGGACTGACGTCGGCATCGCGCGTCGAAGCGATCACGCTGGTGACGACCGTGCTGCGCAAACGCCCCGACGCGGGCGGCGGATTCGCGCGTCGCGTGCTGCTCGATCTGCTGCTCGACGGTCGAGACGTCTGACAGCCGCGCGACGTTTCGCTAACCTCCCGCTCCCGGCGCCTGCCGGATGCCCCGAATCCCCGCAACGAAGGACTCGATGATGACCTGTCTGGCCCCGCTCGCCCTGCTGCTGTGCACCGTGTTGCCCCAGAACCCGGGCGATGAGAAGTACCCGACCAAACTGAGCGCGGGCGAGGCGAAGAAGCTGAACAGCCTCGCCCAGGACTGGTTCGAGAACCGGTTGAAGGAGGACAACAGCGAGGGGCGCGCGCGCGAAGCGGCGCAGACCAAGTTCAATCGCGCGCGGGACGCGTTCTACAAGGAGTGGGAGCTGCGCAATCAGAAGCACGACGTGCTCGCGCAGATGGGGGACCTTCAGGCGATCTTCGCTCGCGTGTTCCCGTATCCGTCGCGCCCGGCGACCGGCGAACCCGAGTCGGTTCGTCCGAAGGACGGGACGCCGGCCCACACCGTCGTCGTCCCGAGGAGCTATCGCAACGACACGCCGTCGCGCTTGGTCGTCGCGTTGCCGAGCCGCATGCCGACCGGCGATCGCTGGGTGGCGCCGGCCGACTTCTTCAAGGAGGCGTGGCGCGGCTCGAAGCTCGACACCGAGTCGGTCTTCCTGATGCCGGCCGGCCGCGAGGGCGGCGACTACGACCCGGTGCCCGATCTGACGAGCGAGAAGGATCTCGCGACCGAACTGGATCGGATCGTCGAGGTCATGCGCACGCTGCGCGCCGGACGGATGGGGCTGCACCTCGACACCAACCGGTACATCCTCGACTGCGGTCGTGGGTCGTCGGCGTTCGGCCTACGGCTCGTGACCTACTTCCCGAGCCTCTTCGCCGGCGTCATCGTGCGTCACCCGACGGCGATCGAGAAGCCGATCCGCCTCGAGAACCTGACCGGCCTGCCGGTCCTGATCGTCACGAGCGCCGAGACCGCCGCGGCGGGGAAGGCGATCGCCGACACGCTGAACGGATTCGCGCCGGACGCGTGCAAGGTCATCGAGGGCAAGGGCATGTACCCGTTCAAGGACTCGGCGACCGAGATCGCCGACTGGGCGCGGAACGTGCGTCGCGACCTGTTCCGCAAGAAGGTCGTCCTCGTGCCGAACCGCGACGAACTGGTCGAGGGGTACTGGGTGACGCTGGCGCGGGGCGAAGCCGTCTCGAGCACGACCGAGAAGAACCGGCCGCAGTTCACGGTCGAGGCCGATCGCGCGACGAACCGCGTGACGGTGACCAGCGTCGGCGTCTCCGAGTTCCGCCTGATGCTGAACGACGTCCTCGTCGACCTCGACAAGGAGGTGACGATCGTCGTCAACGGGCAGGCGACGTCGCTGAAGCGCGAACGTTCGCTGAACTACGTCTCCGACCTCGTCTACCGAAAGGTCGATCCGAACTTCCTGTTCGTCACCGACTACATCGGCGAGGTGAAGGCGGCGCCGGCGGCCACCGGTGACGCCGAGAAGCAGGACGCCCCGAAGTGAGTGGCGGCGTTGCGCCGGCTCCCACCCCTGGAACCGGCGCGGCGCGGGCAACGGCGCCGCGATCGCGTGACGCGGTGCACGGAGGCCTGACGTGAGGCGCTCGACACAAGCGGCGGCCGTGGCGCTGTTGTCGGGGTTCGCGCTGATGAGCCTCGAGATGACCGCCGTGCGGCTGCTCGCGCCGCACTTCGGCGACAGCGCGCCGGTCTGGACGAACGTCATCGGCGTCGTGCTCGCGGCGCTCGCGGCCGGCGCGTGGATCGGTGGCAAGTGGGCCGATCGTGGCGGCGCGGGTGTGTTGCACCGGACGCTGTGGGCCGCGGCGCTGCTGACGGCCATCATTCCGCTGTGGTCGGGACCGCTCGGACGGTGGTTGCTGCCGTCGGAACTGCCCCTCGACGCGGCGATGGGCGCGCTGATCCGCGGGTCGCTGGTCGCGACGACGCTGTTGTTCGCACCGCCGGCGCTGTTGCTCGGCGCCGTCGGACCGCTGCTCGTCGCGCGACTGGCCGCACACGGCCCCGTCGGTTGGGCCAGCGGACTGTCGAACGCGTTCAGCACGCTCGGGTGCCTCGCCGGCACGTTCGGGACGACGCACTGGCTCGTGCCGGGGATCGGGAGCCGCGCGACGATCCTGCTGTGCGCCGCGTTGCTCGCCATCGCGGCGCTGCTCGTGCGCCGGACGTTGCCGGTGGCCGGCGTCGGGGTGCTGCTGATCGGCGTCGCGTCGCTCGATCTCGGCCCGCTCCGGCCGCTGCCGGAGGGCGGCGGCCAGGTGCTCCTCGCCGAGGTCGAGAGCAGCTACCAGTTCCTGCAGGTCGTCGAGGACACGAGCGGCCCACGGCGGACGACCGCGCTGAAGATCAACGAGGGCCTCGACTCGTTCCATTCGATCGCGATCGACGGGACGCCGTGGACCGACGGCCGCTACTACGACTGGCATGCGCTGGCGCCGCTGCTGTCGCAGATCACGTCGGGCCAGGGGTTGCGCGTCGCGTCGCTCGGTTCGGCGGCGGGGACGTTCGGTCGGCTCTACGAAGCCGTGTGGCCGGGGTGCATCGTCGACGAGATCGAGATCGACCCCGCCGTCGTCGAGCTCGGTCGCCGACACTTCGGCGGATTGCGCGCGATGGGGGACACGTTCGCCGGCATCGACGCGCGCGTCTTCGCCGAGTACTCGGACGTCCGCTACGACGTCATCCTCGTCGACACCTACGAACGGCAGATCTACGTGCCCGCGCACGTCGCGAGCGTCGAGTTCTTCGATGCGATCCTGCACCGGTTGGTCGATGGCGGCGTCGTGTCGATCAACGTCGGAGGCTTCTCTCCCGACGACCCGGTCGTTCGTGCGATCGGCGCGACGATGGCGCGGGTGTTCGGGTCGTCGTTCGCGTTCCGGATCCCGAAGTCGCGCAACCTGATGCTCGTCGCGCAGCGCTACGCGGTGCCGGCGCCGGTCGAGCGGATGCTCGAAGCAGCGGATCGTCGCTCGACCGAGTTCGGCCCGAATCTCGACCCGGACCTCCAGCAGTTGGCGAGACTCGCAGCGCGACCGCATCTGTGGACGCCGATGGGTCCCGACGACGGAGAGATCGTGACCGACGACGTTCCGCTGCTCGATCGTCTGACCGAGCGCGCGTTCCTCGCACAGTCGGTCGACGTCGCGACGCCGACGCCGACGCTTGGTTCGAAGCAGCCGTCGGACGTCGCCGAGGACGCCGCCGCCGCGTTGCGGGACGAGAACCCCGAGGCGGTCCTGGCCTTGTTGCGCGAAACGTCGCGTCCGGACAGCTACCTGCGCCTGCTCGCCGGCGATGCGCGTTGGCTGGGACACGACATGGCCGGCGCCGTCGTCGAGTACCGAGACGCGCTGGCGCTCGGGCCGACCGATGCGATCCGGAGCAGTCTCGACGCGCGGCTCCAGAACGCGACGACCGTGCTCGAAGGTCGCGAACGCGGATTCGCGATCGGTCGTCGGAACGGCTGGCTCGCCGTCGTCACGCTCGCGGCGTTCGCTGCGGTCTGCTTCGTCGCGTTCCGCAGACGCGACCCGACGAGCGCCGTCGCCGCTCGATAGATCTCTCGAGCAGATCGATCTCTCGAGCGACGCGCCGTCTCGCGGCGAAGCGCACCTCGAACCCCTGCAGTCGCGCGAGCGACTGCGGGGGTTCGCGGGGCTGCAGGTCCGGTCTCGCGACGAGACCTGCGCTCTCCTTCTTCCGCCCTCGCGCAGGCGAGGACTCGAGCGCGGTCGACGGCTGGCGACTCGCCGCGCGACATCCCCTGCGGGCGTCGCGCGGCGAACCACCGAGCGTCACGGCATCACAGGATGTCCAGGATGCCGACGCTGCCGTTCGTCAACGTCTCGACCGACGCGCGGTAGTTGATGTTCACCGCGATCTTCGAGTTCCACGGCAGCGGCTCCTTGTCCGCGATGCCGCCCAGTGCCACCGCGGCGAATGCGCGCGACAGCGGGGTGATCGACTCGCTGAACAGCATCTTCGTCAGCGGCTCGATCGAGCGACGATCGCCGATGAAACCGAGCGCAGACGCGACGGCGCTGAGCTTGCCGAGGTTCGAGTCGTCTTCCGACAGGATGCCCTGCAGGATCGTCGCGACTTCACGGTCACCGAGCTTGCCGAGCGCGATCGCTGCTTGACGCAGACGATCCGGACGACGGACGGATTCCTGGACGAGCGACTTGATGTCGCCGATCGCCCGGGTTTCGCCCATCAACGCAAGGCTGATGCAGAGGTAACCGGCCAGTTCGTCCTGACTCTTGTTCTTGATCAGGAGCTCCGTGATGGTGCCCGCGGCGTCCTTGTACTGCGCGAGGCCACAGGCGATGGCCACAGCGGCCAGCGTGTCAGGGTTCTTGTTGTCGAGCTGCTTGCGCAGTGCTTCGCCAATCGTCTTGTCGACGCTGGCGTTCCGACCGTCCGCCTCGTGCTTGTTGTGCGCGAACACACCGAGCGCGATGGCAGCCCACGGCCGCTCGAGACCCTTCATGCCCTTGTCGAGCTGCGTCAGCAGGAAGTTGCGGTTGTCGTTGCCGCCGATCTGCGCGAGCGAGATCAAGCTGAAGTAACGAGCCTGCGCGTCCTTGCCGTCCTTCCAGTAGTCCTGGAGAGCCTTCGAGTACTTCTCGTCGGACTTGCCGTCCTTCTTCTCCTCGGGGTTCGACGCGAGCGTGCCGAGCGCCAGGATGGCCGACTGATAGATCGAGTCGGACCGGCCCGCCGTCGTCAGCTCCTTCGCGAACATCTCCTTGAACTTGCCCGTCGTGTCACCATCGCGGCCCAGCAGGGTCGCGATCGCCGGCGGAACATGCGCTTGGATCAGCTGCTCGCCCTGACCGACCTTCTTGCCGTAGTAGGCCATCAACGCCTCGATCGCGTTGTTGGTCAGCGTGGTCGTCTTCTCGGTCGCCTCGGAACCCTTCGGCTGCGGCTGCAGCAGGCGGATGCCGTTGATGACGCCGACCTTCAGGTTGCGGCTGATCGATGCACGCTCGTCGGCGAGAACCTCGCGGAGCGCCTCGAACACCTGCACCTTCGAGTCGATGTCGCTCGTGTTGTGCGCGACGAGTCCCAACGCGTACGCAGCGAAGGTGCGCGTGCGGTCGTCGACCTCACTCCGATTGACCAGCTTGCGGCCGTCGGCCGTGTCCTTCACCAGGTGGACCAGATCGCCGATCGCCGCCGGCATCTGGGAGATTCCCATCGCCAACGCCGCCGTCTCGCGGATCTCCTGGTCGGAGCTGACCAGACGCTTCTTGAACTCCGGCAGGATCTTGAACGAGTCGTGATCCATGCCGATCTTCGCCATCGCGACCAAGCACGACGACGTGATGTCACGGTTGTCCGTGCCATCGATCGCGCGCTTCAGCGCCGGGAGGATCGTGTCGCGCTTGTCGGTGTCCGACGGGCGCAGCGTGTTCTTGACCTCGTTGCGGTTCGACGGGCCGAGATAGACCTCTTCGCTCGAAGTGATCGTCCCGGATGCGGCGAGCGCTTCCTTCAGGCGGATGAACGGGTCCTTGTTGAACTCCCACCAGAACTGCCACTTGGTGAGGTCGTCCGACAGCTCGATCCCGCGGGGACCGGTCGTCGCGGCGCGCTGCGAGCCAGGATTGGAAGGACCACCGGTCGTCGGACCGCTGGGTCCAGGGGTCGACGGGCCCGTCGGGCCAGGGGTCGAGGGGCCGCCCGGGCCGGGGGTCGAAGGGCCACCGGGCCGAGGGGTCGAGGGCGCGCCGCCGCCACCGGGGTTCGGCGGGACGACGTCGCCCGGGCCGCGGTACTGACCGCCGTGGGCGTAGAG
>JAEYTU010000315.1 GCA_023433825.1 Planctomycetota bacterium | reverse complement strand
GCGAGCCCGTCGACCGGATGTTCCGGGAACGTTCGGAAGCGGCGCACGGCGTCGCGCATCAGCTCCTCGGCCTGCTTCCGGTCGCCGAGCGCCGCGGTCACGACGCCGAGGCGGTTGATCGCTTCGGCGACGTGGGGATGCGCGTCACCGAGGCCGCTCTTCAGGATCGTGATCGCCGACCGGATCAACTCGGCGGCCTCCGGGTTGCGCCGGGTCGCGTGCAGCAACCATCCGAGTCCGAGCATCGTCCGTCCGACCGACGGATGCGCACGCCCGTGCAGATCGCGCCGCGCGGCGAGCGCCGCGCGGAACTCGGCCTCCGCCTCGACATGGCGACCCTGCTGCTGCAGCACGACGGCGAGGTTGCTGCGTCGCGACAACGCGTCCGGGTGATCCGGTCCGAGGCGTTCGTCGACCAGGCGCGCCGCCTCGCGCAGGTAGCGCTCGGCTTCGAGGGAGCTTCCCTTCCCGCCGTGAAGTGCCGCGAGTTGCGTCAGACTTCCGACGATCGCCTCCGGATCGTCGCCGGCGCGACGTAGGGACAGTGCGGCCTGCGCGAGCGCCATCGCTTCGGCGCCGCGATTTCGCTGGGCACGTGCGAACGCGAGCACCTCGAAGACGTCGGCAGCGCGCAGCGGCCGCGGTGTGTCGAGCGCACCGCAAAGGTGCATGCATTCGATCGCCGTTCGTTCGGCGACGTCGACGTCGCCACGCTCGATCGCGACGCGCGTCCACTCCAGCTTCGCGTCGAGGCGGTCCTCGATCGACGCGTCGAGACGATCGTGCAACGCGATCGCGGCGCCGAGATGGGCGACCGCGCGATCGAGCAATCCGAGCCGTCGCGCCGTCCGACCGAGCGCCGTGCGGATGCGCGCTTCGACGACCGGCTCCCCGGCGACGCGCGCGGGCGCATCGCGTTCGAACTGATCGAAGAACGCGTGCACCGGGTCCTCGGCGATCCGCACCGTCGCGTCGTCGACCCCGGCGACGAGGTTGTCGAGCACCGACAGCGCGAGTTGCGCCTCGCGTGCGGCCTGCGTCGCCCGCGCCTCGCCGGCGCGTGCCTCGAGCATCCCGTGCACGGCCGCGACGATCCCGAGCGTCAGCGCGGCGACGACGACGGCCGCCACCGTGACGACGCGGCGATGGCGGCGCACGAACTTCGCGATCCGATAGCCAGTGCTCGGCGGCCCAGCCGCGATCGGCTCGTCGCGGAGATGGCGTTCGAGGTCCTCCGCCAATGCGGCGGCCGTCTGGTAGCGCCGCCGGCGATCCTTCTCGAGCGCGCGCAGCGTGATCCAGTCCAGCTCGTGACGCAGGTCGCGCCGCCGCACCGGCCCACCCACCGCATCGACCCGCAGACTCGGACGCGGCGGCTCGGCCTCGACGATCTGGCGCAGCAATGCGTCCTGCGCGGCCGGGCCGGCGTCGCGGCGCTCGAACGGCCGCCGCCCGGTCAACAGCTCGTACAGCAGCACGCCGAGTGCATAGACGTCTGCGCGCGTGTCGGCGTCGCTCTCGCCCTGCAACGCCTGCTCGGGACTCATGTACTCGGGGGTTCCGACGAGTTGCCGCACTTCGGTCAACCGCGACGGAAGGTCGGCGACGTCGTCGCCATGCAGCACGCGCGCGATGCCGAAGTCGATCACGACCGGCGCCGGCTCGCCGTCGCGCCGCGTGACGAGCACGTTCGTCGGCTTCAGATCGCGGTGCACGACACCCTTCTGGTGCGCGTGTTGAACGGCCAGGCAGACGTCGACGAACAGCCGCAGGCGCGCGCGCAGGTCGAGTCGCTCGCGTTCGCAGTAGTTCGTGATCGGCACGCCGTCGACGAGCTCCATCGCGAAGAACGGTCGCCCGGCCTCGGTGGCACCGGCGTCGAGGACCTTCGCGATACCCGGATGATCCATCCGCGCCAATGCCGCGCGTTCGATCGCGAAGCGCGCGACGACCTGCTCGGTGTCCATCCCGGGCTTCAGGATCTTCAACGCGACCTCGCGACGCAGTGGCTCGAGCTGCGCCGCGCGCCACACCGTTCCGAACCCACCGACGCCGATCCGCGCGATCAGCCGGTAGCGGCCGATCCGATCGCCTTGGGCCTCCGTCGCCGTCGTGTCGACGTCCGCCTCCTGCAGCGCCGACGCCAGCAATTCGGACGGCGGCTCCAGCAATCCGCCGGCCGACTCGTGTGCGCGCAGCAGGCGCAGCACGCGGCGTCGGCGCGCGTCGTCCACGACACGCGTCTCGAGCTCGGCGCCCCACCGATCCGACGGAAGTTCGGTCAGGTCGAGGAACAGCTCCTTCGTGTCGGTGTCGTTCGTCGGTTCCTCGTTCATCGTCGCTCGGGTCGCCCCTCCATCGATTCGTCGGGCTCGGGACGCAGCGCCGCCTGCAGCCGCGCGCGGGCATAGGCCCACTCGCGGAGGACGGTCCGTCGCGACAGTTGCAGCGCCGCCGCCGTCGCATCGACGTCGAGCCCGGCGAAGTACCGCAGTCGGACGACCGCTCCCGCGCGCGGGTCGCTCGCCTCCAAGCGACGGATCTCGGATTCGAGTGCCAGGAATGCGTCCGGATCGTTGCCGTCGACGCCGTCGTCGGCCGGGAGCAGGTCGAGTTCGGCGTCGGTGCGCGCGCTCTGACCGCCGCGCTTCTGGCGGCTCCGTCGTCGCGCGTGGTCGATCAACAGCCGCCGCATGACCTCGGCCGCCGCGCGGAAGAACTCGCCACGCTCGGCGAAGTTCACGCTGCCGTCGCCGACCAGACGCATCCAGGCCTCGTGCACGAGTACGGTCGCCTGCAGCGTGTGATTCGCCCGTTCGCCGGCCATCCGCGCCCGCGCGATCGCGCGGAGCTGGCGGTAGACCTGCGGCAGGACGGCCGCCGCCGCGTCGGCGGAGCCACTGGCCGCGCGCTGCAGCAGCGTCGTCAGCGGTTCTTCGGCGGGCGGTGGCGAGGCGGCGGGCATCGGGTCTGGATGGACCGGAAGGTGACCGGATGTGCGTCCGGAACGGAACACCGCACGGGCAAAGGCAGGCATTTCGGACCGATGGTCGAGCCCCGCGATGCGTGACGGGGCAGATTTTCTGGCACCGGCTTTCACCGAACGGCGCCAGACGCTGCGTTCGTCGAAACGACTCGAAACCGAATGCCCCGATGACACGCACTCACACACTCCTTCTCGCTCTCGCCGGGCTGACGCTCGGCGCGAGCTTCCCCTCCTGTTCGAGCCCGCAGGGCGCCCGCCTCTACGACGGCTTCGGCAACTACCGCCGAACCGTGACGACGCAGAACCCAGAAGCACAGCGCTGGTTCGACCAGGGGATGCAACTGCTCTACGGCTTCAACCACGACGAGGCGATCCGCTCGTTCACGGCCGCGGCCCAGGCCGACCCCGCCTGCGGGATCGCGCACTGGGGCGTCGCCTACGCGCACGGTCTCCACATCAACAACCCGGCGATGAGCGCCACGCAGAGTGAGAAGGCGTTCGCTGCCGCGCAGCGCGCCCTCGCACAGATCGGCACGGCGAGCGCCGTCGAGGCCGCGCTGATCCGCGCCGTCGCACGCCGTTATCAGTGGCCGGCGCCGGCGGATCGCAAGCCGCTCGACGTCGACTACGCCGCCGCGATGGGCGAAGCGTGGCGGATGTTCCCGAACGATCCGGACGTCGGCGCGCTGTACGCCGAGTCGCTGATGAACCTTCAGCCGTGGGATCTGTGGACCCACGACGGCAAGCCGAAGGGTCGCACCGAGGAGATCGTCGCCGTGCTGGAGCGCGTGATCGAACTCGCGCCGCGCCACCCCGGTGCCAACCACTTCTACATCCACGCCGTCGAGGCCTCGCCGAACCCGGAGCGCGCGACCGTCGCCGCCGACACGCTGTGCGACCTCGTCCCGGGATCGGGGCACCTCGTGCACATGCCGTCGCACATCTACGTCCGCACCGGCCGCTATGCCGACGCGGCCGACGCGAACGTTCGTGCAATCGCGGCCGACCGCGCGTACTTCGCGAACGCGCCGAAGCCGGACTTCTACGCGCTGTACTTCGTGCACAACGTCCACTTCCTCGCCTACGCGGCGATGATG
>JAEYTU010000251.1 GCA_023433825.1 Planctomycetota bacterium | reverse complement strand
ACCCGGACGTCTACTGGACCAATCTCGCGTGGGCCGTCGACGGCAGTTTCGTGCTGGTCGCGATCGTCGACCGCGATCAGGATCGGATGCGTCTCGTCAAGTTCGACGCGTCGACCGGCGCCGTCGTTCGCGTGCTGTTCGAGGAGCGCGACGCGCGTTGGGTCGAACCGCAGACGCCGGCGATCCTGCATCCGGACGCGAGCGGAAGGTTCTTCTGGTTCTCGGTGCGCGACGGGCATCGCCATCTGTGGGCGTTCGACGACGAGGGCAAGGTCGTCCGCCAACTGACGAAGGGTGATTTCGACGTCGTCGACTGCATCGGGTTCTCACGCAATCTGCGCGAGGCGTTCGTTCACGTCGCCGCGCCCGACGCGCGGCAGACGCAGTTGTTCGCCGTCGATCTCGGCGGCGGCGGAATGCGACGCGTGACGACGGCGCGCGGCACGCACCGGTGCGTGTTGGCGCCAGGCGGTGAACGCGTGCTCGATCGGCGCGACGCACTCGACGATCCCGGATCCCTCGACGTCGTCGAGATCGAGGACGGAACCGTGACGACGGTGGCGCGCGCCGAGGATCCGTTGCGTGCGTTCCGGCGTGGCAAGGACGAGTTCTTCGACGTCACGAATCCGGACGGCGTCGTGCTGCATGGACATCGGATCCTCCCGCCGGAGGTCGGTGGCGAGGACGGCGACGGTGACGGTGACGGAGCCGTGCGGCGCCCGGTGCTCTGGTACGTGTACGCCGGTCCGCAGAGCCAACTCGTGACCGACCGATGGCTCGGCGGCGCGCCGGCGTGGCTGCATGCGTTCGCCGCCGAAGGGTATGTCGTCGTGCGCGTCGACGGGCGCGGGACGGATCGGCGTGGGATCGCGTTCGCCCAAGCCGTGCACCGGCGGCTCGTGCAACCGGAGCTCGCCGATCAGCGTGCGGCATTGCGCGTCGTCATGTCGTGGCCGTTCGTCGATCCGGCGCGGATCGGTGTTCACGGCTGGTCGTTCGGCGGAACGATGACGCTGCATCTGCTCGCCGACGAGCCGACGTTCCGCTGTGGCGTCGCCGGTGCCCCGGTCGTCGACTGGGAGCGCTACGAGACCGGCTGGACCGAACGCTACCTCGACCGTCCCGAGCAGAATCCCGACGGCTATGCCGCCGCGGATGTCCGGGCGAAGGTCGCGCGCATCCGCCAGCCGCTGCTCGTCGCGTTCGGGACCGACGATCGGACCGTCGTGCCGTCGCACCTCGACAGCCTGCTGGAGGCCGCGATCGCCGCCGGTGTCGGCGTCGACGTCGCGCTGTACCCGATGCAGCGCCACGCCCTCGAAGGCGCCGCGCGGCGCCATTTCGTGCTGCGCCTGCGCGCGTTCCTGGATCGCGAACTGCGCCCTTAGCCGTTGACAGCCGCGTTGCTCAGGTCCTGGCATCTGGCTAAGGTCCGCGCCCTTCGCGGACGGAGCGTAGCTCAGCTTGGTAGAGCGCCACGTTTGGGACGTGGAAGTCGGAGGTTCGAATCCTCTCGCTCCGACCACCGGCACGGGGTCGGGTCCTGACTCCCACACCGCCCCACGGCGCTCACTGCACGACGAGGCGCAACGTCTCGCTGATCGCCGCCACGCCGCTCGGCGCTTGACCGTCGAGCACGAGGAATGCCGTGTTCAGCCGCAGACCCCGCAGCGCGGCCACATCGGGCAGGACGAGCGCTGCACTCGCGGCTCCGGCCGGATCCAACATGCCCAAGTACCCGACGAACACGGCGGGTGCCGCGCCGGTGATCGACGCCACGAACAGGCCGTCGAAGCCGAGCGCGAGATGGCGACTCCCGATCGGGATCGGCCCCAGGTCGTTCGACGTGGCCGCGAGGTAGGGCTTGCCCCCCTGCATCGGCGCACGGAGGAGCAGCGGGACCACGGTGCCGATCGCGGGAGCCGCGTTTGCGGTGACCGGGACGTTCACGCCATTTCGATCGGCTCGCACGATCACGCCCGCGCTCGTGCACGTCCAGTACACGCGACTGCCGTCGGGTGTGACGGTGACGTCGGTGGGCTCCGGGTCCCCGAAGTTGATCAAGTTCAGGTTTTGCGTGCCGGGGTCGTACTTCCAGATGCGATTGCGACCCCCCATCGTTCCCGGGACGCCCGGCGTCGGCAGTTCGGTGAAGTAGAGGTTGCCCGCCGCGTCCATCGCGATGCCAGATGGTTGCTGCAGCCCGTCGAGCACGAGACCGACCATGCCGGTCGTGGCACTACGCGTGAGGATCACGCCGGCCGACTTGCAGGTCCAATAGAGGTTGCCGGCCCCGTCCACGGTGACGTCCGTCGGCTCCGGCTCGCCTGTGGTCAGATCGGTGACGACGGCGTTGGCGAACGACGAGACCTTGTTGCGCCCGCCGTTCATGCCGTTGACCCCTGGCGTCGGAATCTGGGTGAAGTAGAGGGCGCCGTTGGTGCCGATCGCGATGCCCGTGGGCCGTGCCAACCCGCTCACGAACGTGCTCTGCTGACTGCCGGCGAGGCGCTGGATGACGCCAGCAGTGGCGCAGGTCCAGAAAAGCGTGCCCGCAGCGTCGACGGTGATGTGCGTGGGTGCCGGTTCGCCGGCGACCAACACGGTCTTCCTCGCAGCCGCGAGGTCCAGTCTGGAAACGGTGTTCGCGCCGCCCGTGCGCCCGGGCTCGGGCAACTCGGTGAACGCGAGCGTGCCGCCGGGCTCGTAGACGATCCCGTGCGGGCGCATCAGCGAGCGGGCGACGACGGTGGTCGTGTAGGTCTGGGCTCCGGCGCAGTCGACGAAGCCGAGGATCGAAAAGAAACCAGCGAAGAGCTGGACCGTGGGACAGTTTTGGACGGACATGGCAGATTGCTGTGGGGAACTTCGGACCTGCGTCGAGGTCCGGTTCCCGCTTCATATGTCTCGCGGCGACCGTGTTCGTGACCAAGTCGATCCGAGACCGTTTCACATCGAACAACGAACATGGAACGACTGCGTCGCGTCGCGCGGTTCTGGAACTGGCTGCCTGCGTTCCGCGCGGTCGCCGAGAACGAACACCTCCCGACGGCGGCGGGAGCTCTGTTCGTGAGTGCGCCGGGACTCTCCCGTGCGATCCGGTCGTTGGAGAAGGACCTGCACGTCACCCTGTTCCGCCGCACGGGACGCAGGATCGAATTGAACGAGGACGGCAGGCGGTTCTTGAATGCCGTGCGCGATGCCATGCGCGTAGTCCACGAGGCGACGCAGCAACTGAACGGCGCGGAACTCGACGGGGAGGTTCGGATCGCGAGCGCCGGGGCGCTGACGACGGTGCTCCTGGTCCCGGCCACGATGTCGCTCCGCAAGCGCCACCCCGGGTTGGTCCCCGTGTTGATCACGGCACCGCTGTCGGAACTCCGCACCCGCCTGCTGCGCGGTGACCTGGACGTGGCCTTCCACACCGGACCCATAGACCACGAAGGACTGGAGAGCCGGCTCCTGGGCAGGGGAACGAGCAGCGTGTACGCGGGACCCGGCCATCCGCTGCACGGCCGTCGCCGTTCCGCTCTCGCAGACGTGCTGCGTCACCCGTTCGTCGCACCGCCGCCGGAGGCCTCGGGTCGCGCAGTCGACGGCTGGCCGATGGACGTGACGCGCGTCGTGGCACTCCGCGTCGATCAACTCCGCATCGGGCTCGAAGTGTGTGCCCGAGGTGAGTTGTTGGCCGTGCTGCCCGACGTCCTGGTGCGCTCCCACCCGCTGGCCCAGACACTGCGCAAACTGCCGGGGCCCGCGTTCGAGCCGACCCTTCTCTTCGCGAGCCATCGGCCGTCGATCGGGCTGCGCACGCGAGCCGAGGTCATCGTCGCGGCCGTCCGGCGCGAGGGCACCCGACTCGGCGTCCTCGCGGGACAACCGAGCCCGTGACCTGCCTGCGCGACGGATCGCGTCCCGCGATCGCCGCATCGCACGTCCAGCCGAGGAATGAACCGGCACTGTTGCTGCGCAACAGCAATCGAGCACGTCGTCGACTGCACGCTCGTCGGCGCTGGGAGCAGGGCCATGGCCTCGTCCACAGGCCAGCGGTGTCGGCGGTCGGGGTGGACGCGTGCTCTCGCATTCCACGCTGACCGGCGGCGACATTCAGCCGATCGACGTGCGTACCCCGCCGGTGGCTGGGCTTCAGATCCAAGACGCGAACGCGAGATCGTGACCGGCGGCAGCAGGCTGCACATTCGCACCGGGAGCAACGACCTCACTGGCCGATCCGCGATCGACGGAATGGGAATCGCGGCGAACGACAGCACTCGCGCGCGTCGTGCCGCAGGGCCGCGGGCTTGCCACCGCGCATGGGCGCGGACGTCGTTCGCGAACGGCGTTCGTGCTCCGCCGACGCTGCAGCCGGTCACCGTCGCGTAATCGGTCGAGCGCGACGTGTCCGCCGACGTCCGCGACGAGCTGTTTCGTCGAGCCGCGACGCGACGCAGCGGGCGCCACGCAGAGCGGGGTCGACGTCATTCGTCGGCAAGCAGATCGTGAAGCATCGGGCCGTTCGGGTCATTCAACAGCGTCGACTCGCCCCCGCGGACATATCGCAGCTCGAAAGCACCGCGAGCACCACCGTCTTCGACGACGCGAACTCCGTCGAGCACCGTCAGGAATCCAAACGTCGCGCGAT
>JAEYTU010000240.1 GCA_023433825.1 Planctomycetota bacterium | reverse complement strand
GCGTTGCGCGGTGAACGGGACATCGCCGTCGGCAACGTCGTCGGCAGCAACATCTTCAACATCCTGTCGGTGCTCGGCATCTCGGCGTCGGTGGCGCCCCATGGCATCCCGGTGTCGCCCGACGCGCAGAACTTCGACCTGCCGGTCATGGTCGCGATCGCCGTCGTCTGTCTGCCGATCTTCGTGACCGGCCTCGTCGCGCGCTGGCAGGGGCTGCTCTTCGTCGCCTACTACGCGCTGTACACGACCTATCTGGTGCTGCACGCGATGGGGCACGAGGCGATGCCGGCGTTTCGCGATGCGATGCTCGGCTGGGTGCTGCCGCTGACCGGAGCGGCGATCGTCGCGCAGTTCGTCTGGTGGTTCGCGCGGCGCGGATCGAGGTGAGCGCCGCCGGTACGTGACAGCGGACCGTCGAGTTCGTCGAACGGTCCGCAGTCTCGGTCGTCAGGTTCGCTGCAACCGGCAGCGAGTCAGACCGGAATCACTTGGCGCTCTTCTCGTGCTTCTCGTGCGATGCTTCGGACGCGACGCCGAGGGCCTTGTGCACCATGTCGTGCAGCTTCTTGTGGTTCGCTTCGCCACCGCCGACGACGTGGCCGACGACCTTGCCGTCGCGACCGATCACGAACACGGTCGGGATGCCGACGACCATGTAGCCCTTGGCGGCGACGTCGTCGTTCGCGAAGACGATCGGGTAGTTGAGTTCGAACGCCTTGACGAAGTTCTCGTTGACGGCGAGTTCCGCGGCTTCATCGAGACCGTTCACCGTCTTGCCGCCGTGCGGCTTGGCCATGCTCGGGTCCGAGAAGTCCATGCCGCGCTTGTAGAACTTCGTCACGCCGAGGACTTGGACACCCTTGGCGCCCATCTCCTCCTGCAACTTGACGAGGTCGGGAATGACGGCGCGGCACGGCGGACACCACGTCGCCCAGAAGTCGAGCAGGACGACCTTGCCCTTGTAGGCGTCGAGGCTGAACTGCGCGTCGCCGTTCAGCACGTGCGATGCCGTGATGGCCGGTGCCGCCTTGCCGTTCAGTTCGTTGCGCTTCACGTCGACCATGATCCGGTCCTTGAGCTGCGTGACTTGCGCGCGGAGCGGCCCGGCGTTCTCCAGGTCGATCTTCTCGAGCAGTGCGAGCGCGCCGGCGGCGTCACCCTTCAGACCGCTCGTGATGTTCGCGGCGGTGAACAGCGACTGCGGCGTCAGCGCGCCGTTCGGCTCGGCCTTCGCGTGAGCGAGGAACGACTCGAGCGCAGCTTCGTGCTGCCGGATCTGCGACTGGAGCACACCGCGCCAGTGCAACCCTTCACCGGACGCGAACACCGCCGCGTGCTCCTGCAGCGCCTTCTTCGCGGCTTCGGCGGCGGCCTGCTGGCTGGCCTGCGCCACTTCGCGACTCGCGTCGCGCTTGGGCATCAACGCCCGGACTTGATCGACGATCTGCTTGGGGGATGGGTCCGTTGCGGCCGGGTCCTGCATCAGGACGAGACCGAGGACCGAGCTGACGAAAACGTTCAACAAGGCAAACCTCCTAAGGAGTGGAAACGGCGCACACATGCGCGCCGTCAGGAGCCTACGGACGTCCGAGCTGCGACAGCAGAGACAAAAAGGTGTGTCGAGAGTGCACCAGGACGGTGGTAGCCTCCGCCGCCTCGATGGACTTCGCCAACCTCGGTCTGCTCGCCGCAGGTCTCGTGATCCTCGTCGTCGGTGCCGAAGCCCTCGTTCGCGGCGCCAGTCGACTCGCCGCTGCGTTCGGGATCTCACCGCTCGTCATCGGCCTGACGATCGTCGCGTTCGGCACGAGCGCACCGGAGCTGGCCGTCAGCTTGAAGTCGGCGTGGACCGGCAACGCCGACGTCGCTCTCGGCAACGTCGTCGGCAGCAACATCTTCAACGTCCTCGTGATCCTCGGGCTCTGCGCGACGATCGTCCCGCTGCGCGTCGCGTCGCAGCTGATCAAGCTCGACGTGCCACTGATGATGGTCGCGTCGGGCGTGGTTTGGTGGATGGCGTCCGACGGTCGGATCGGACGTGGCGAGGGTGTGGCCCTGTTCGTCGCGATCGTCGGCTACACGGTGCTGCAGGTCGTCCAGAGCCGCCGGGCGAACGCCGCCGAACGCGCCGAGTTCGCGGCCGAGTTCGGCGTGCGCCCCGGCGGAACGGCGATCCAACTGCTGTGGATCGTCGTCGGCCTCGCGCTCCTGATCCTCGGGGCGCAGTGGCTCGTCGACGCGGCCGTCGCGATCGCGTCGTCGTTCGGCGTCGACGACCTCGTCATCAGCCTGACGATCGTCGCGGCCGGCACGTCCTTGCCCGAGGTCGCGACGTCGGTCATGGCGAGCATCAAGGGCGAACGCGACATCGCCGTCGGGAACGTCGTCGGCAGCAACATCTTCAACCTGCTGTGCGTACTGGGCCTGACGTCGGCGATCGCGCCGGGCGGCGTCGCCGTCAACCCGGACGCGCTCGCGTTCGACATCCCGATCATGGTCGTCGTCGCCGTCGTGTGTCTGCCGGTGTTCTTGACCGGCGGCGCGATCGCGCGATGGGAGGGGCTGCTGTTCCTCGCGTTCTATGCCGCGTACACGGCGTACCTGGTCCTGCACGCGCAACAGAGTCCGCTGACCGGCGACATCGCCGACGTGTTCCTGCGCGTCGTGTTCCCGGTGACGGCGCTGACGCTGCTCGCGTCGATCGCGCACTGGGTCAGGACGCGCGATCCGCAAGCCATGCCGTGATCGGTGACGGGGGGCGCTCGCGGCGGCGCTCCGGGCGGGTCTTGGTGACGAGCGACGTCCATCGGTCCGGGGGGTTGACAGACTTGATCGTCGGCGGAACGCTCCCGCCCTTCGTCGCTGCCCCGCGGCGCGGTTCGGTCCGAAACCATCGAAGGAGGTCTCGTGCACGTCCCCCCCCCGTCACGCGAAGCCCTGGCTGCGTGCATTGGTCGCACTGATCGGCGCATCTGCCGCTGGTCTCGTTCCCGCCGCGCGCGCTGACGCGCAGGCACTCCCCGGCCGCGACGACTACGTGTTCGTAGTCCATGTCGATTCCAAGCGTGGTGACAATCGTCTCGCTTGGGCGCAGAACCCCGGCACGGGACCCGGCACGCCGGTGCCGCTGTCGATCCACCCCGATGTGACGACGACCCCGAAGCCTGTCCAGGGCTTGCTCCAGCAGACGCCGTACGCGTTCCAGACGCTTACGCAGCAGTCGCACACCGGTGATCCGGGGGCGCTCGCTTACATCAACACGGTGTTCCCGACGCTCCCGTGGACCCATCCCGTCAATGGAAAGACCGTTCATTGGGTCGTCATCATGGTGGAGCCGGGTTTGTATGGGCCACGGATGCAGGGTGCGCCGGACATCGATCCGCGGTCGGGGCTGCCGTTCAACGGCGAGACCTTCCCGGCGGTACTTCGCGACCGCGTCAGTATCCAAGGAACGTCCGCGCTCGACACGATCTTTGACGCTCGCCACACCGTGACGTCCATCGTGACCGTGGGCAGCGCGAGCGGAGGCGACACACACCTCGACTCGTTCATCGATGGCATAACGGTACGCGGCGCACGCTCCGATGGTCAGCCGCAACCATCGACAGTCAATCAGCCCAACACTACAGGTGCGGGGATCTACATCGGTCGCGAGGGCAACGTCCGGGTCACCGTCAGCAACACGTTCATCACCGACAACGTGGTCGGCATCGCGATCGACAGCGACGTGGAGACCGAAGAGTTCCGCAACCGTCCCCAGATCATCAACAACACGATTGCATGGAATGCGGTCGGGGTATGGCAGGGGAATACGGGCTACAACTACGTGGCGCCCAACAGAACATTGGGTGGTCGATGCCGGTGTATCTGAACAACATCTTCGACTCCGGCAGTCCCGCCACGCACATCGCCGGCATCGCGGGATTCCAGGGGGTGCATCCCGACGACTTGACAGTGCAGGACCGATTGTTCTCGGACGGTTCTACTCAGCCCATTGGCCTGCCGTTCAACGCTTGGGAAGTGGGTCGTGTCAACACCGGCGCAGCCGCCGCCCTCAACTGGCAAGTGCCCGCGGTCCGTAACGCCGGAGTGGTGGGTGCCCCGCGTGTCGACATCAGTCCATTCACGACGCCAAACGCCCGCGGCACGTTGTATGTCAACGACCTGTTCCGCAATTCTCCCGAGGGAGACATCACGCCCCACGACTTCCGACTTGCACCAAACGTCACGGAGGATCCCGAGTCCGCGCCGAGCGCGCTGAACCCACTCGTCAATCAGGGTTTGTGGATGTACGATACCCCGTCGCCAGCGGTCATCGATATCGTGATGGCCAATGGCGTGACTCTGACGCGGAAGCCGGGGTTGCCGGCGAACGCCGAAGATCTCGCCACCTTCCACGCATGGGACGAGGACGCAGAGGGTCTCGCCAACCCCCGCGTCGTTACGCGACCGGGCTTTGCCTCCTCCCCGGACTACGACGACATTGATCTCGGCGCTGACGAGATGGATCGCCTGATCATGGCCGGGAGCATCGACGGCACGAGGATCTATTCCGAAGACGTGCCCAACACGACGATCCCCGACCACGGCCGTGTGTTCTTCGTCGACTTGAAGGTTCCGGGCACGTACCCGCGCCCCGAATTCAACGCGCTGCTGGGGGAGGGTTTCACATGGTGGGCGCACGTGCAAGGGCGACCGGATGGATTCACGTCGGGGACGTACCTCAGCAACTTCACTGCGGGCGTTCCGAGTAGCGGACGATGGGCGTTTGTCGCAACGAGCTTGTGGATGCCGTTTATGCGCAGCTTGGCGTGCGACATCTCGCCGCACCTTCTCTTTGATCTTCATCCCTATTGGGCGAACGCGTTCACAGTCGCGCTCCCTTCTGTTGCGGACATCTACGCCACCAACGCGTGGGGCCTGACTCCAGGAGGAATGCCACCTTCCGGGTTCTTTGACAACTACACGCTCTATTACAACCCGCCGACCATGGGCTACTCGCCCCACGCGACCCAATGGCAGGCTTCGCCTTTCTTGCTCCCCGACAGTTCGTTCATGGTTGTTGGCTTACCCAACCCTCCCGGCACTGTGCGTCCATTGTCACCTGCGACCTCATGGCTGACTCCGACGACGTTCGCGTTCGGCCCTTTTGCGCCATGCACCGCGTCGCCAGCCAGCACGTACACAATCGGCACCTGGGGCTACAACGACCTACCGGCAACCTGTCCCGACCGCGTGCCGTGGGTCATCGGGTTCGCCGGTCACGGGATTCGCTTCAACTGTGAAGTGGACCCGGACGGCGCCAATCAGAGCAATCTGCAAACATGGCTCGGAGTCAGCGACGTGGATCCGAACGGCCGAAGTGAGAGTCGCAGTCGGGCGGCATTCCCGCGCCAGCCCAGCGCGACGGAGACGGCGGAACTGCATCGCCGGATGATCGAGATCTGGAGGCGGCGATGACGACGGTCGACCGGTCGCGTTTCCCTTCGCTGCTCGCGCCATCGCGGACGCACCGCGTCGCACGCCGCGCCGCCGCTCTCCTCGCCGTCGGTTCATTGATCTCCACCGCCGCCGTGGCGCAGGCGGCACCGGGGTCGACGATGCCGATGTATCGGCAATGGGAGTGGTTCAATGTCGGGGGTCTCGGGTTCAACCATGGCCGCGTCGCGGAGGGCGACATCAATCGCGATGGAGTGCCCGATATCGTGCTGTCCGATCGCTATGTGGTCCATGTCGGACTGGGGGATGGTCGATTCGCGCAGATGCAACTTGAGGTGCCTCCCGGTGAAGTCACGCTCGTCAGTTGTGCGGCGTTTGGCGACGTGAATGGCGATGGCCACGAGGACTTGGTGCTCGGGCGGACGCTCGCCGGATTCGGACGTACCAATCTTCTGTATCTGAACGACGGTCGTGGGGCCCTTCAATTGGCGCCGGTCAGCCTCATGCCGGCGGACGCCGATCCGACGCGGTGCATCGCATTGGTTGACGTCGACGGCGACGGTGACCTGGATCTGATCGTGGGAAACGAGGCGCGCGTCACGAACAAGCTCCATCTCAACGATGGCTCTGGACAGTTCAGTGCGGCGTCACTGAACTTCCCGTTCGACAATCTGAACACCCTCGATTTGGTGATCGCCGACTTCAACGCTGATGGACACCAGGATGTCGCATTCGCGAACGGGGAATGGGCAGGCTACGAGCCGAACCTGCTCTATCTGAACGATGGCGCGGGCCGGTTTCGTTGGGCACCGCTCACCTCTGGTATTTGGCCATCGACTTCCGTCGTCGCCGGTGACTTCGACGGCAACGGGTCCATCGACCTGGTGTTCACGAACCTCGTGGGAGGCGTCCCGAACATCGTGCAATGCGAGTTGCTGCTGAACAATGGCGACGGAAGCTTCCGTGACGAGACACGCCGCTTGCCCAGAAATGGCAATGCCTCATATCACCACGCCAGTGCGGCCGATATCGACGGTGACGGGGATCTCGACATCGTTGTCGCTCCCGAGAGCGGACAGCTACCTGGTCCTCGTATCCTCCTCAATGACGGGGTTGGTTGGTTCAGCGACCAGACGCTCTTGCTCGTCGGAAACCCTATCGGCCGGCTATCGTTGCAGGTACACGTCAGCGACCTCGACGGCGACGGCGACCTCGACATC
>JAEYTU010000224.1 GCA_023433825.1 Planctomycetota bacterium | reverse complement strand
GCCTGTACATGAGCCTGCAGGCGCAGCGGGTTCTGGCGTCGCAGGGCGTTCGCGCGCGCGTCGTCGATCTGCGGTGGCTCGCCCCGCTGCCGATCGCCGACGTCCGGCGCGAGGCGCTCGCGACCGGGCGCTGCCTCGTCGTCGACGAGTGTCGTCGCACGCACGCGGGGCCGTCGGCGACGCTGATCGCGGAGTTGGCGTGCGACGCGGCGCTGCACGGCGTGCGCCTTCGCCGGCTGACCGGCGACGACACGTACATCCCACTCGGCCCGGCCGCGAACCTCGTCATGGTGCAGCCCGAGGACGTCGTGCGCGCGAGCCTCGCGCTGGTCGCCGAGGAGCGACGTTCGCCGGCCGAGGCGACGCGATGAGCAACCTGCCGGTCGCCGTTCTGCTGTGTCCGGGGCGCGGGAGCTATGGCCGCGAGGAACTCGGCTCGATCGCGCGGCACCTGCAGCCCGGCGCGCTGGCCGACGTGCTCGCCGCGGCCGATCGGCGGCGACGCGAGAACGGTTGGCCGACGGTCGGCGAGATGGACGGCGCGGCGCAGTTCCGGCCGGGGCTGCACCTGCACGGACCGAATGCCGCCGAGCTGATCTGGTTCGCGACGCTGGCGCAGCTCGCGCACCTGCGCGCGCGCTACGAGATCGTCGCGGTCGCCGGCAACTCGCTCGGCTGGTACACGGCGCTGCCGGCGGCCGGCGTGCTGTCGGTCGCCGACGGCTGGCGGCTCGTGTCGACGATGGCGCGGCTGCAGGACGGTGTCGCGGGTGGGCAGCTGCTGACGACGCTCGTCGACGACGCGTGGCAGCAGGACGACGGCGCCGTCGCCGAGCTGACGCATGCGCTCGCCGACGTCGGCGCGCGGGGGACCGATCACTTCGTCGCGACGTCGATCCGCCTCGGCGGTCACGCGGTGCTGGCCGGGACCGAGATCGGGGTGCAGGCGCTGACGAAGGCGCTGCCGCGGCGGAAGGTCGGCGAGCGTGAGTTCCCGTTCCGCCTCGCTGGTCACGGACCGTTCCACACGCCGCTGTGCCACGCCGTCGCCGAGCAGGCGACCGCGGAGTTGCGTGATCTTCCGACGCGGATGCCGGACGTTCATCTGATCGACGGCTTCGGCAACCTGCACACGCCGTGGTCGGCCGACCCGCGCGCGCTGCTCGCGTACACGACCGGCGCGCAGGTCGTCGAGACGTTCGACTTCACCGCTGCGGTCCGCACGGCGATTCGCGAGTTCAACCCCGACGTGCTGCTGTGCGCCGGTCCGGGCGCAACGCTCCGCGCCCCGGTCGGCCACGTCGTGCTGCGCGAGGGCTACCGCGGCATCCGCACCCGCGACGCGCTGTTCGCGTCGAACCTGATCCGCGTCGAGTGAAACAAAGGTGCCAGGCACTTTCGTTTCACTTTCCGTCGCCAAGCGAACCGCTCGTTCGCTTTCTCACTCCAACGCGATCCGACGCCCCTCCGCCGCCGACTGGTAGGCGGCATAGACGACGCGGACGACGTCGCGGCCCAGCGCGCCGTCGCTCGCCGGTGGCACACCGCGCACGATCGACTCGCAGAACGCCTGCACCATCGCCTGGTGCCCCGACGTCCAGTCCTCGTCGGGCATCGGCGTCGACCAGCCGGCCTGCGTGTCGAGCTTCTCCATCAAGTACTCACGGCCGAACGTCCCATCGCGACTCGCGAACGCGCGCAACATGTCGTTCGGACTCAGGTCGATCTCGAACCGGTGATTGCTGCCGTAGACCGACAGGCGGCTCTCCATCCCACCGAGCACCGCATCGCTGCCGAAGCACACCGCGCGACTCCCGTCGACGAAGTGCACGACGACTGAGCCCCAGTTCTCGACCTCCTCGAACCCGACCGCGACGCGCGTGTTCTCCGGCACGAGCCCATTCGTCCGGCTCAGATCCGCGACCTCCGCCGTGACCGCGTCGGGCAGCGTCGGCCGCCCGTGCAGCCGCAGCCCCTCCTCGCGCTTCCACTGCAACACGGCGCCGATCGCGTGCGCGCCGAGCCGCAGCAACGCACCCCCGCCCGAGTGCCGCCACGACCGGCTGAACGGCGAATGCGACCCCGAATGCTGCTCACCACCGCGCAATTCGAGCGCGACACCGCCACTCGTGATCGCCAGTTCGCGCGCGCGCCGCAGCGCCGGCGCGTAGACCCAGTTCTCGCCGTAGCACAGTTGCACACCCGCACCCGTGCACGCAGCGACCATCGCGTCGGCGTCGTCGAGCGCGACCTGCAGCATGTGCGCGCGCGGCACGGCGGCGACCTCGGCGTCGGTCGCGTCGGGCGGCAAGTCCTGGCCGACGTAGGCCGTCAGCGGCTTCGTGCAGATCACGTGCTTGCCAGCCAGCGCCGCGCGTTCGGCGAAGCGTCGGTGCAGCGCGTTCGGCACGCACAGATCGACGACGTCGATCTCGGGCATCGCGAGCATCGCGTCGAAGTCGTCGGCGACGTGCGCCACGTCGTGCCGCGCCGCGAACGCCTGCGCGCGTTCGCCGCCGCGACCGACGACGGCGAACGGCACCGCAGCGATTCCATGCACACGCCGATGACACCGCACGCGCGTCTCGGCGAGGAACCCCGCGCCGACGAGACCGATCCGCAATCGCTGTGCACTCATTCACCTGCCTCCCGTGAAGTACTCGATGCCGCTCGTCGCGAGATACCAACCCACGAACGCGACGACGACCACGAGCGCCGACGTCATGCCGGCGCTCCATGCCGCCGCGCGCCATCCGCGCGGTCGATCCGACCCGAGGTACGCGTCGCTGCGATGCAGCTTCCAGATCCCGACGTAGACCACGGGCAGCAGCAAGCCGCACAGGATGCTCGTCGGCACGGCGACGTAGACGCCGATGTCGCCCCACCACACCGCGCCGAACACTCCGGGCGCCGGCAGCAGCATCGCGAGCCGATGCCCGACGCTGCCGAACGGCAGCCCGAGCAGCCGGCTGCACGCGAACCCCGCACAGACCATGTGCATGGTCACCGTCGTCAGCACCATGCCGAGGATCCCGAGGTCGAACATCACGCGCCCCGCCGTGTCGCCGAGCAGGCCCGTGAAGCACTGCGCGGCCTCGATCGGGGACAGCCGCCGCCCGCTGAACGCCGCATCGAGATGCACGGTGTTCGCCATGGCGATGACGACGAGGCTGACCGCCAGCACGTACGGAACGAACAGTCCGAACCCGAGGTCGTAGCGCGCGCGCTGCCGATGCTCGCGTCCCCAACCGCGGGCGAGCAGCGTGTACGGGTACAGGAACACCATGTTGACGACGACGGCGGCGGCGAGTCCGGCCAGCGCGACGTCGACGCCGCGAACGTCACCGCGGTCCGCTGGGATCTCGAACGCGACGAAGCCGCGAGCGATCGCGCCCGGATCAGGGAACCCCGTCGAGACGACGACGACGAGGAAGCACAGGATCGTCGACCAGACGAGCAGCACCACGCCGCGTTCGAGCAGCCGCATCCATCGCGTTCGGCTGCCGTAGAGCTGCGAGCTGAGGATGCTCCACGCGAGGATCGCGAATGCCGCCGGCAGCTTCGGCACGTCGACGCCCGACACGGCGCCGAGGTCGGCGACGACCGACGAGCCGAGCGCGTACTGCGGGAAGTGCCAGATGATCGACGCGAGCAGCGCGCCGATCGCCCACAGCCACGCATAGCCGCGCCCGGCGAAGCGGCGCATCGCGTCGAGCGGATCCATTCCGGTCGAGAGCGTCTGGTGCGAGAGCGCCGCCAGCATGACGACGCCGATCAGCATCGCGACCGGAGCGACCCACAGCAGTGCGTGGCCGAACGTCGCGCCGGACAACACGGCCGCAGAGACCGTTCCGCCGCCGAGCGTCAGCGCGCTCTGCAGGTAGGCGGGTCCGCCGGCGCGCAGGAACGCGAACGCGCGCGCCGGGAGTGGTCGTTGCGCGACGTCGACGAGCCATGCGCGCTCGCGTTCGGCCGTCGCCGGATCGGGCGCGGCGATGCCGGGCAGGCCGCGCGGCGTGGGCTCGTGTTCGGTCGACATGGACGGATCCGGGCCCAGACGGCGTCGGAGAGGCGGCTACTCTCTGCCGCCCATGCTCACTGTCAAGGCATCCGCGAAGCCGCGCGCGGGACTCCTCGGCAACCCGTCGGACATGTACGGCGGACGCGGGATCGCGTTCACGTTCGACGACTTCGGCGCCGAGGTCACGCTGACGCCGGCGGCGAAGGTCGACGAAGGTCACGATCTCGTGCGCGCGGCGAATGCGGTGTTCGTCCGCCACGCGGTCGGCGTCGGCGTCGAACGCGCGCGGCTCGATGCGCGGCCGTTCGCGGCGCAGTTCGCCAGCGACATTCCGCGCGGCGTCGGTCTCGCGGGGTCGTCGGCGATCGTCGTCGCGGCGCTGCGCGCGCTCGCGAAGTGGCACGACGTCGCGATTCCGCCTCTGCGGCTCGCCGAGTTGGCGCTCGCGGCCGAGGTCGACGTGCTCGGGATCCGCGGCGGGCCGATGGATCGGATCGCGCAGGCGGTGGAGGGGG
>JAEYTU010000195.1 GCA_023433825.1 Planctomycetota bacterium | reverse complement strand
GTCCGGTACTTCAACTGGCGGTTCGTGATGACGAACAACGTCGAGGCGACGCCACCGATCGCCCCGACGATCGAGTCGTTCGCGATTGCGTACCGATTCGAACGGAGGTGAGGCGGAATCGGTGCGCGTCGAGCGCGCACCGCCCCCAGCTCACCGCCCGACGTTCACCGATTCACTGGACGACGATGGCTGCGTCGTTGCTCAGGCGGACGCCGGAGGCGCCGACGCCGAGACCCTGCACGCGCAGCACGGCACCGATCAGCGTCGGGTTGTTCGGCAGCGGCAGGTTGACGCTGTACGGGAGCGCTGCGGTCAGCGTGACCGGCAGCAGCCCGGTCGGGTCCAGTCGCAGGTCGCCGATGATTCCCGGAATCGGCAGTGCCACCCGCGGGCCGAACGCGAACGCGAGCGTGAACGACAGCCCGGTTTCGCCGGTCGCGCGGATGACCGGCGTCTGGCCGATCACGGTGCGGCCCGTCGTCGTCAGGTTGACGATCGCATTGGACTGCGCGTCGTACGGTGAACTGCCCGAGGCGATCTCACCGTAGTTCGCGAGCCCATCACCATCGAAGTCCGCGAGCGGTGCGACGACGAATGCGCGGTGGAAGCCATTCGGGTCGGTCGAGGTGTAGCCACCGTTGCCGATCGGCGCGGTGACTTCGAACTGACCACCCGGCGACAGATCGGCGCGACGCACTTCGCTCGGCGTCGGTCCGCTGAACGTGATCCGGTTGATGTACCAAACGCGACCGAACGAGTCGGTGCAGACGTTGATCGGTTCCGGCGAGTCGTTGATCGTCGTCAGCACCGCGCCGGTGTTGCGGTCGAGCCGGTAGACGTCGCCCTGGCTCGTCGCCGAGCGGAAGTGAACCGCCCAGATGTTGCCGTCGCGGTCGAGCGTCAGTGAGTTGACGCCGGCGTTCGGCGCCGCGCCGATCGCGAACTGATTCAGGTGCGTGCCCTGGTCGTCGAACTGGTGCAGTTCGTTGGCGCTGTCACCGGACACCCAGATCCGGCTGTTGCCGATCGGACCCGGCGAGTCGGCGAGGATCACGCCGCCCAGCGTCCGACTGCCCGTCGGCAGTCGGAACTGCACGGCCGTCAACGTGGTCGGGTCGATCTTCGAGATCTGCGTCGGAGCCGTGCCGCGATGCGCGACCCAGATGTTCCCGTTGATGTCGATCGAGATGCCCTGCGGATTCGCGGGAACCGTGACCGAGTTCAGGTAGACGCCGTTCGGCGCGAAGCGACCGACCTGCGCCGCCCCGTTGAACGAGACCCAGGCGATGCCGTTGCGGTCGAACCCGATGTCCGTCGGCGCGCCGATCGAGGCCGTGCTGATGTTCTGAACGTTGCCGCCGTTGCGATCGACGATCGTCAGCGTCGAGGTGATGAAGTTGACGATCCACAGATCGCCGGTGGGGGACCGGCACAGGCGCGACTGATCGAAGCCGTTCGCCGTCATGTCGACGGTCTGCAGGACTTCACCGGACGCGCTGACCTTCGTCAGCTGGCGTCCTTGGCGCGACGCGAACCACATCGCGTCGTCGAGTTGTGCTTGGACCGGAATCGAGGCCAGCAGCGCGGATGCGCCGAGGAGTAGAAAGGGGAGCCGAGTCATTGCGTTGTCACTCCGAGTGGGAAGGGGACGGGGGGTAGGAAGCTCACGGAAACTCGCCGCGCAACGCCGCAGCCGCAGAGGTGGGCGCCGTTCGACAAGTGGTAGACGTCGGTGCGGCCCCGCGAAGGCCGACGGTCGCGCAGCTTTTCGCGCGCCGGTCCGCGCGAGATCACATGTTCCGTCGGTACTGCCCGCCGACGTGGTACAGCGCCGCGGAGATCTGACCCAGCGAGCAGCACTTCGCGGCCTCCATCAGCACTTCGAACGTGTTCTCGCCGCGGAGCGCGGTTCGCCGCAGTGACTCCATGGCCGCTGCGGAGGCCGTTCCGTTGCGCGCGAGGAAGCTGCGCAACGTGTCGATCTGCGCGCGCTTCTCGTCGTCGCTCGAACGCATGACCTCGGCCGGCGTCATGATCGGCGAACCGTCCTTGCCGAGGAACGTGTTGACGCCGACGACCGGCATCTCGCCGCTGGCCTTCAGCGTCTCGTAGTGCAGCGACTCCTCTTGGATCTTCCCGCGCTGATACATCGTCTCCATCGCACCGAGGACGCCGCCGCGTTCGGCGATCGCATCGAACTCGCGATAGACGGCCTCTTCGACGAGATCACTGAGTTCCTCGACGATGAACGAGCCCTGCAACGAGTTCTCGTTCTTCGCGAGGCCGAGCTCGCGATTGATGATCAGTTGGATTGCCATCGCCCGCCGCACCGACTCCTCGGTCGGCGTCGTGATCGCCTCGTCGTAGGCGTTCGTGTGCAGTGAGTTGCAGTTGTCGTAGATCGCGTAGAGCGCTTGCAGCGTCGTGCGGATGTCGTTGAACGCGATCTCCTGCGCGTGCAGCGAGCGACCTGACGTCTGGATGTGGTACTTGAGCTTCTGACTGCGCTCGTTGCCGCCGTACTTCTGCTTGATCGCCTTCGCCCAGATCCGGCGTGCCACGCGGCCGATGACCGCGTACTCCGGATCGAGACCGTTGCTGAAGAAGAACGACAGGTTCGGCGCGAAGTCGTCGATCGGGAGTCCGCGCGCGAGGTAGTACTCGACGAACGTGAACCCGTTCGCGAGCGTGAACGCGAGCTGCGTGATCGGATTCGCGCCGGCTTCGGCGATGTGGTAGCCGCTGATCGAGACGCTGTAGAAGTTGCGCACCGACTCGCGCGTGAAGAACTCCTGGATGTCGCCCATCAATCGCAGCGCGAACTCGGTCGAGAAGATGCAGGTGTTCTGCGCCTGATCCTCCTTCAGGATGTCCGCCTGGACGGTCCCGCGAACCGACTGCAGCGTCTCGGCACGGATCCGCGCGTAGACCTCGGCGTCGAGCACTTGATCGCCGGTCACGCCGAGCAGCATCAACCCGAGGCCGTCGTTGCCGTCGGGGAGCGCGCCGCGGTAGTGCGGACGCGGTGCACCGAGCGAGCGATAGATCTCGGCGATCTTGCGCTCGACGGTCTGCGTCAGACCCTGCGAACGGATCCACTTCTCGCACTGCTGGTCGATCGCCGCGTTCATGAAGAACGCGAGCAGCATCGGCGCCGGACCGTTGATCGTCATCGAGACGGACGTCCGCGGATCGGCGAGATCGAAGCCGCTGTAGAGCTTCTTCGCGTCGTCGAGCGTGCAGATCGACACGCCGGAGTTGCCGACCTTGCCGAAGATGTCCGGACGTTCGTCCGGGTCCTCGCCGTACAGCGTCACCGAGTCGAAGGCCGTCGACAGCCGCTTCGCCGGTTGCCCGTGCGAGAGATAGTGGAAGCGCTTGTTCGTCCGCTCGGGCCCGCCCTCACCGGCAAACATGCGCGTCGGGTCCTCCTGCTCGCGCTTGAACGGGAACACGCCGGCTGCGTACGGGAAGCGCCCTGGCACGTTCTCGGTCAGCGTCCAGCGGATCCGCTCGCCCCAATCGGCGAAGTTCGGGAACGCGACCTTCTGGATGCGCGTCCCGGACAGCGTCGTGTACTGCTGGCGCACCTGCACGTCGCGACCGCGGACCTTGTAGGTGAAGAACTCGCCGCGGAACGACGCGACGCGCTCGTCCCACGTGTCGAGGATGCGGCGGCAGTTCGGGTCGAGACGCTCGCGCGTCTCCGTTGCAAGGCGCTCGACGGTCGCGATCGTCGCCTCGTTGGCGTTCGCGTCGGCGTCGCGGAGTGCGTCGAGCGTGCCCTGCAGATGGTGCAGACGGCGCGCGATCGCGGCCTGCTCGCGGACCCAGCGGTCGTAGCCGCGATTGGCCTCGGCGATCTCGGCGAGGTATCGGACGCGGCGCGGCGGGATGACGTGGATCTGCTCCGCCATCGCCTGCGGCAGATCGAGGTGCGACACCAGCCCGCTGCGGCACTTTCGCTCGATGGCGTCGAAGACGCGTCGGTACAGCAGGTTCGTGCCCGGATCGTTGAACTGCGACGCCATCGTGCCGACGACCGGAACCGCTTCGTCGGGGAGTTCGAACTCCTTGTGTGCGCGCTTCCACTGCTTGCGAACGTCGCGGAGCGCGTCCATCGCGCCACGGCGGTCGAACTTGTTCAGCGCGACGACGTCGGCGAAGTCGAGCATGTCGATCTTCTCGAGCTGACTCGCAGCGCCGTACTCGGGCGTCATCACGTAGAGCGACACGTCGGCGAAGTCGACGATCTCGGTGTCACTCTGCCCGATGCCCGAGGTCTCCAGCAGAATCAGGTCGAATCCGGCCGAACGCAGCACGGTCAGTGCTTCGCGGATGCAGCCGGCGAGCGCGAGGTTCGCCTGGCGTGTCGCCAGCGAGCGCATGTACACGCGTTCGTCGTGGATCGAGTTCATCCGAATGCGATCGCCGAGCAGCGCACCGCCGGTCTTTCGCTTCGACGGGTCGACCGACAGGATCGCGAGCCGCTTGTCGGGGAAGTCGACCAGGAACCGCCGTGTCAGCTCGTCGATGATCGACGACTTGCCGGCGCCGCCGGTGCCGGTGATGCCGAGGATCGGCGCGGGGCGCGTCGGCTTGTGCAGCGACGCCAGCCAATCGGCCGCGCCTTCGCCCTGATTCTCGACGCGGGTCAGCGCGCGTGCGATCGAGTGATGGTCGTCGATCGACGGCGCGGCGACGGCATCGGCACCGTCGATCGGAAAGTCGCACCGCGCGAGCATGTCGTCGATCATTCCCTGCAGGCCCATGCGGCGGCCGTCGTCGGGCGAGTAGATCCGTTCGATCCCGTAGGCCTGCAACTCTTCGATCTCGCGCGGCAGGATCACGCCGCCGCCGCCACCGAAGATTCGAATGTGTCCGCAACCGCGTTCGACGAGCAGGTCGTGCAGGTAACGGAAGAACTCGACGTGGCCGCCTTGGTAGGAGGTGATCGCGATCCCTTGGACGTCTTCCTGGATCGCCGCGTCGACGATCTCGCGGACGGATCGGTTGTGTCCGAGGTGGATGACCTCTGCGCCGGTGGCTTGCGCGATCCGTCGCATGATGTTGATCGACGCGTCGTGGCCGTCGAACAGCGACGTGGCGGTCACGAGGCGGATCTTGTTCCGGCTGCGGTAACCGGAGGCGTCCGGGCGTTCGGCCGCGGATGCTTTGGCGGTCCGCCGCCGTCCGAGTGGATCGGAGTCCTCCCCACCGCCGTGGGCCATCGTCTCGAGTTGGGTCGACATGCGGGCTTCTGGTCGCGTTCCCGGTTCCGATGCGTCGGAGGGAGTGGTGAGAGGAAGGAGCCGAACGCGGCGCAGAGTGTATGCCGAGAGTCGAGTTCGGCCCACCGCTACACTCCCGCGCTCTCCATGTTCGCCGCTCGCCACCTGAACGTCGCCATCGTCGCCTGCGCGAGCACGCTGTCCGCGTGGCCGCAGGACCGGAACGACGTGGAGGCGGAAATCGTGACCGCGCCGGTGCTGGACGGCGACACGTCCCGCAGCATCGCGATCGCATGGCGCCGCCAACAACATCGCATCGTCGCCCTGCGGTGGTTGCCCGACGACGGACCGCCGATCGAAGTCCCGATCGTCACGTCGACGCAGGATGCGGAGGTCCGGACGACGTCGGACGGTCGCCGCCTCGTCGTCCTCGCCGGCGGTCGCCGCGAACCGCTCGACGTGTACCTGGTCGTCCGCGGCGCCGACGGCGGGCGCTTCGTGCGGGTCGCGACCCGGGGTGCGCGTTTGCCCGATGCGTATCAACGCGGCCGCGGATCGTGGCCGGAACTCGTGGCCGACGACGTCTGGGCGTTCGCACACGAGGTCGAGGACCGGATCGTGTACCGCGCGGTCGACGCGGCCGGCGCCGACCTCGCCGTGCAGACCGTGTCGCGCGAGACGACCGGGCACCGGCATGCGATCGACGAGCGGCGCGGACGGATCGTCGTCACGTTCGACGGGGATCCGGCGCGCGTGGAGTTCGTCGATCCGAGTGCGCCGCACTTGCTGGTCTCCCGGCGCCGACTCGAGTTCGAGGCCGTCGCCGACGGATCGCCGGTCCGGCAGTCGCTGACGTTCCGCAACGTCGGACGGCGCCCGCTGATCGTCGAAGGCGCGCCGATGCCGTCGCCATTCCGACTGCTCGGACCGCCGCGATGGACGATCGCACCCGGCGAGGAGGTGCCGGTCGTCGTCGAGTTCCAGCCGACGCGGGAAGCTGGCGTGCACGACGGATCACTCGCGCTGACGGCGAACGGCGCGGCACCAGGCGGCATCGTCGTGCTGCAGGCGCGCGTCGAGCCGGTGGCCACGGCGCCGGCGTCGATCCACCGCGAGCCGGGGAGCGGCGCACCGGAGACGCCGCCGGCGGAGACAGCGATCGGCAATGGGTCTGCGCGGCCGGCCATCACGCCGCCGGCCCCGGTTCGGCAGCCGTCGCCGAGCGACGGACCGGCGGTTCCAGCGGTTCCCGTCGAGCCACTCCCGCCGTCGATCCCGTTGTTGCGCGTCGAGGGGCACGACGTCCACGTCACGACGACCCCACAGACGCCGTTCCTCGTCGTCGCGACGGATCCGACCGGGCGGATCGTCCTGCAGGTCTATCGCGGGGTCAGCGATCTGCGGGGGCGCGGGCGGCTCGTCTTGCCGACGCTCGACCGGCTGTCCGCACCGGTGCGCCTCGTCGTGCTCGCCTTTGCGAACGGCACGCCGACCGAGTCGACGCCCCTCGTGGTCCCGGCCGCCGCCGATTCGGGACGGTGAACTCTGGCGGACGGGCGGTTCGAACGCGCGAGCGTGACGCTCAGCTCGGCGCGGCTTCCGCCATCGAGTAGTGCTGCGCGACGATCTTCCAGTCGTCGCCCATTCGGACGACGGTGAACGTCGCGCGTCCTGACTGCTCGATCTCGCGGCCGTTCGGGTCGACCTGCGTGACCTTCCAGCTCGCGTAGACCGACGCGAACTGATCGTCGAACACGTGGAACTGCGGGTCTTTCAACTCCAACCGCATCGACTCCAGGTACCGGAACTCCTGGTCGAGCACTTCTTCGAAGGCTCCCCAACCGAAGTCGGTCCGACCGGAGGCGTCGAGGTTCAGGAACCGCTTGTCGGTCCAGAAGTGCGAGCGGAACGTCTTGATGTCCCGGCTGTTGAATGCCTGCCGCATGCTGCGGAAGAAGTCATCCAGTTCCTTGTAGGCTTCGACGCTCATGGACTCTCTGACGGTCCGTCGGTGCCGCCGAGGCGATGGGGCGCCTCAGGGTCCGCTTGACCGACGGGCCCGCGGCAACCGCAGGCGACGCAAAGGAGAAGGGTTGGACGCAGGAGATGGGTTGGACGCGATGCCGGACGTGGCGTGTCTGACGCAGGATGTCCGACCCAGACCCGATTACCGGCGGATGTGGTCGTAGAGAGACTCGCGCGCCTTCTCGTAAACCACCTTGCCGCTGACGATCGCGACCTGAACGAAGGTCGCATAGTGAAGTGGGTCGCCGTCGAGAATCAAGATGTCGGCGTCTTTGCCGGGCTCGATCGAACCGAGCCGCTTGTCGGCGTTGACGATTCGCGCCGCGTCCAACGTCAGCGTTCGAAGTGCACGTCGATTGTCGAGTCCACCGCGGACGGCGTAGGCGGCGTCGATGTGCGGCGTGTTGAGGTCGTGACCGAGGATCCCGCCGGTCCCGAGCACCGGACCACCGCCGAAGCTGCCTGGCGTCGGCGTGACGGCCACCGGAACACCAGCGCCGACGAGGATCGCCGACTGCGCGAGGTTCGAACCGGTCGTCTCGGGACGCGTCGGGTCGGCGGCGTGCATGTCGCGCGGCCCGACGATCGCCATCGAACCCGTCGCGGCGATCGCGTCCGGCATCGACCACGCCGTGACCGGCCGATCCAGCACGACACCGACACCGAGTGCCGTCGCGATCTCCATGGCCTGCGCGATCGCCTCGTTGTCGTAGATGCGCCGAGACGTGATCCACAGACGGACTTTGCCGTCGAGGATCTTCAGGATGCCCTCGGTGCCTTGCGGCGGACGCCCAGCCGCGGCGGCGGGACCGCCCGGAGCGCCCTGACCGGGTG
>JAEYTU010000140.1 GCA_023433825.1 Planctomycetota bacterium | reverse complement strand
GACCAGCACACCGTCGAACGGCGCGACGATCCGGTGCTCGTCGAGCTGGATCTGCGCGTCCTCCTGCTTCGCCTGCAGCTCCTCGATCGCGTTCTTCGCGGCGGCGACGTCGAGGATCGCCTTTCGCTCGTTGAACTCGGCGACGCGAAGCGCCTGGTCGGCGGAGTCGAGCGCGTAGCGGCTGTCCTCGAGCACCTTCGGCGCGATGAAGCCCTCGGCGATCTCGGCGTTGCGGCGGTAGTCGGCCTCGCAGCGACTGCGTTCGAGCCGTGCCTGTTCGACGCGCCGCTTGCTGGCTTCGACCTCGAGCTCGGCGAGTTCGGCCTTGACGCGCCGGTCCTCCAACAACGTCGTCGTCTGCCGCAGCGCCGACTTCGCCTCGCGGTCGTCGAGACGCGCGAGCAGTTGCCCCTTCGTGACGACCTGCCCCTCGTCGACGGGTACCTCGAGCACGCGCGCACTGACCTTCGACAGCAGCACGACGCGGTGCTCCGACTCGAGGAACGTCGTCGTCTCGATCTCGCGGCGAACCTCGCGGAGTTGCGCCTTCTCGACCCGGACCAGCGGCAGCGTCGGCGCCGGGGCGGCGGTCGACGGCTTCGCGGCCGTGTCGGTGCACGACCCGGCGAAGAGCAGCGACAGCAGTGCGATCGTGATCGACGGAGCCGTGACGCGGGAGGGTGCGACGGCGAAGGGCGGTGGCGTCACGGGATGAACGGCTCGGGGTGGGGCGGCATGCTACGGCGCCCTTCTACGGCGCATGACGTGCGCGTGACAGGTACGAGACGACGATGACGACTCCGATCCCGCTCGACGAAGCCCTGCAGCACGTACTGCGCGAGAGCGATGCGCCGCTCGACGTCGAGTCGGTGCCGCTGCGCGACGCGCTCGGGCGCAGCCTCGCGACCGATCTCGCATCGGACGTGCCGTGGCCGGTGACCGATCGTTCGGCGATGGACGGGTTCGCGATCGCGGCGCCGGCCGACGTCGACGCCGGCGCGCGCTTCGTCGTCGTCGGCGAGAGTCTCGCCGGTCATCCGTTCGACGGACCGCTGAAAGCCGGTGCTGCGATCCGGATCATGACCGGTGCCGTCGTGCCGCGCGGCGCGACCGTCGTCGTCCCGGTCGAGCGCACCGGTGGATTCGTCGGCGGTGAAGTCGTCGTCGACGCCGCGCATCCGCTCGGTGCGAACATTCGCCGTGCCGGCAGCGAGCTCGCCGTCGGCGAGGTCGTCACGCACGCAGGAACGCGGATCGACCCGGCGACGATCGGCGTGCTCGCCGTGCTCGGCATCGATCCGGTTCCGGTGTTTCGGCGTCCGGTCGTCGCCGTCCTCGCGACCGGCGACGAGGTCGTCGACGTCGGCCGCGTGCCTGCCCCGCATCAGGTGCGGGACAGCAACAGTCACGCGGTCGCCGCCCAGGCGCAGGCAGCGGGGGCGCTGCCGCTGCGCCTGGGCATCGCCGCCGACGACGCGGCCGCGCTGCGCGCGCACCTCGCCGCCGGTCTGACGGACGCCGACGTCGTACTGACGATCGGCGGCGTCTCGAAAGGCACACACGATCTGGTCCACACGACGCTCGCCGAACTCGGCGTCTGCGAAGTGTTCCATGGGGTTCGGCTGAAGCCGGGCATGCCGACGTTCTTCGGCGTGCACGAGCACGACGGCCGCCGGCGTTTCGTCTTCGGGCTGCCCGGCAACCCGGCGTCGTGCTTCACGGTGTTCGATCTGCTCGTTCGTCCGTTGCTCGACATCCTGCTCGGCGTCGCGCCCGATTTGTCGCCGCCGGTGCTGCGCGTGACGGGCGTGCCGTTTCCGCAGAACGCGCGCCTGCAGGCCATCCGCGCGCGGCGACGCATCGGCGACGGTGGCGAGCTGACGGCCGAACTCGCGGCGCCGCGACCGAGTGGGGACCCGTTCAGCCTGCTGCACGGTGACGGCTACGCGCTGATTCCGCCGCAGGCGCACCCGCTGACGGCGACGCACGCGCCGTTCGTCGCGTCGTCGGGAGTCGGCCGGCTCCCATCGCAGGACCCCGGATGAACCTCGCACTGGCCGCCGTCGCGGCGGCATGCCTGTGTCTCGCCGGGCCGCCGGCCTTCGCTCCGTGGCTCGCCCCGCTGGTCTTCGTCGGCTGGGCCTGCTGGTACGCGCTGATCGAAACCTCGCGGCGGCCCTACTTGGTGCTGTGGTGCGTCGGGTTCGTGCACATCGCGACGTTCTCCTGGTCGTTACGGCACGTGACATGGGCGGGCACTGTGGCCATCGCAGCCCTCGGTTCTGTCTACACGCTGTTGCCGGTGGCTCTCGTGCGTCGGTTGCCGCATCTGGCGGCACCGGCGTTCGCGATCGGCGTCGCGATCGCGCACTGGTGGCGGGCGCACATGCCGGAGATCTCGTACCCACACGGACAGCCGATCCATGCGCTGTACGAGTCGCCGTCGGCGATGGCGTCGGTCGGCTACGGCGGCGAGTTCCTCGGCAACCTGCTCGTCGGTCTCGTCGCCGCCGGAATCGTCGACCTGTGGCGGTGTTGGCGCGTTCGTCGGCCGGGCCCGCGCGTCGCGTGGACGCCGCTCTGCGTCGCGCTCGGGATCGCCGGGATCTGCGCCGTGCTGCGAGCGACCAGCGCGACGGCGATGCCGCCGGAGCGCGAGCCGGCGACGCTCGACGTTCTGCTGGTCGAACCGGGGTTCGGACCGAACTTCGGATTGCCGGTCGACGCGTCGCAGACGTTCGCCGACTACGAGCGGAGCGTCGTGCCGCTGCTCGAAGCACGACTGCGCAGGCCGTCGGTTGCGCTCGCCGGCCGCGCCGTCGTCGATCCACCCGACGTCGTCGTCTGGCCCGAGAACGCGTGGTTCCGGATGCGCGTCGACGAGGTCGGTGCTCCGCCGCGATTCCTCGACGAGCCGGCATGGGTCGCGGTGCACCCGAAGTCGACGGTCCTGACCGGGGTCGCGCTGTACAGCGGCGCCGACGGCCGCGAGGACCGGCTCGGAACGGCGCTGCTCGCAAGCGATGGGCGGGTGATCGGTTACCAGGAGAAGGAGCGAACGGTCGCGATGGCGGAGTCGCTCCCGCTCGCGAACCTGCTGCCGACGTCGTGGACGCGCCTGTTCAGCGACTGGATGCGAGCGAACATGGGCGCCGCGCCGACGATTCTGCCGGGACGCCGTCGTCCGCCCCTTCGGCTGCCGACCGGGGCCCTGATCAGCGCGATGGTCTGCTTCGACAATGCGTTCCCGAGCGTCTCGCGAGCGCAGGTCGACGCCGGCGCGCGGGCGTTGATCGTGGTCAGCAACGAGTCCTGGTACCACGGCGGGATGGAGCTCGAGCAGATGGTCGCGATGTCGGTCTGTCGCGCGCTCGAGACCCGCACCCCCGTCGTCCGTTGCACGGTCGACGGTGCGACGGTCTGGGTCGACCGGGATGGGGTCATTCGCGATCGGCTCCCCGAAGTCCCGCGACCTCGCGACGCGGCGCGCACGCTGCGGATTTCCGTTCCGCTCGGCTCCGGACGCCTGCCGCCGATGGCATCGCTGCACGGATGGTTGCCGTTCGTCGCAATCGCGGCCGTCGCGTTCGCGCTCGCGCGCCGGCCTCGAATCGTGGGCTAGACTCCTCGCGTTCCGAACGGACGCCATCGGCCTTTCGCCGGTGACGCCGAGCCCGGTGGCTGCTGTGAAGCAGTCCTTGACCAGTCTGGATAGGCAGTTAGCATCCCGCGCCCTTACCCCAGGGAAGCGTCGCCCTCGCTGTCCTGTCCAGATCGGTACCGAATCGGGCCGTTCTGGGACGACCTCGAACCCAACACCCCCAGTCCTCTCTCTCGCCTGGTATTCGGCGCGGCTTCTCGGCCAAGCCCCATGCTCGGCAAGCGTCCTCTTAGGAGAATTCAGTCAAGATGAGCCCGATCGGTCGCGTCTTCATCATCCTCAACCTCCTGCTCTCGGGGGCCTTCATCTACTTCTCCGGCGTCTACCTTTCGAAGGCGACCGACTTCAAGCAGAAGTACGAGTCCGAAGCCTCGGAGCACACGAAGTCCAAGACTGCCGCCGCTGAGGCGGCGTCGGCTGCGCAACGGGAGAACACCTCCATCAACCGCAACCTGCGCGGCGCCGAAGTCACGCTCAGCGAGCGCGACAGCCAGCTCAAAGAGAAGATCGCCGAGCTCGAGCAGCAGAAGGCGAAG
>JAEYTU010000070.1 GCA_023433825.1 Planctomycetota bacterium | reverse complement strand
GCCGGCGACCGCGCGCACTTCTACAACGTCAACGCCGACCTCGCGGCCGGCCCGCTGTGCGCGGCGCTGCATGGCGACGCGCTGCTGTTCCTGACCGATGTCAAAGGCGTGCTCGACGCCGACAAGCAGCGGATCCCGTCGCTCGATGCGAAGTCGTGCGCCGCACTGCGCGCATCCGGCGTCATCGCCGGCGGCATGATCCCGAAGGTCGACGCCGCGCTCGCGGCGATCGAAGCCGCCCCCTCGGCACTCGTGAAGATCGCACCCGCCGCCGGCACCGACGCCGTAAGTGCTGCACTGCGCGACGACGTCGGCACCCGCTTCCTGCCCGCCACCGACCGCACCTGACCACCATGGATGAGCACGTGATCCGCACCTACGTCCGGCCCGAGGACGTCTTCGTCGACGGCCAAGGCGCGATCCTCCGCGACCGCGACGGCCGCGAATGGGTCGACTTCCTCGGCGGCATCGCCGTGTCGGCGCTCGGCCACGCGCACCCGCGTCTCGTCGCCGAACTGCGCGATCAGGTCGGCAAGCTGATCCACGTCAGCAACCTGTTCCGCCATCCGTACACCGAGGACGTCGCGACGCGCGTCGCCAAGCTCGCCGGTCTCGAAGCCGTGTTCTTCACGAACAGCGGCACCGAGGCGAACGAGGCCGCGTTGAAGATCGCGCGCAAGTACCAGCGCAACGCCGGGCGCCCGCAGCGCAGCGGCTTCGTCGCGTTGGAGGGCAGCTTCCACGGGCGGACGATGGGCGCGCTGTCGATCACGCACACGCCGAAGTACCGCGCGCCGTTCGAGCCGCTGATCCCGGGCGTCACGTTCGTGCCGGCCGGCGACATCGCGGCGCTCGAGCGCGCCGTGCACGAGACACAGCCGGCCGCCGTCGTCTACGAGCCGATCCAAGGCGAGAGCGGTGTCCGCGCGCTGTCCGACGACTACCTGCGCGCCGCGCGCGCGCTGTGCACTTCGACCGACACGGTGCTGATCCACGACGAGGTCCAGTGCGGCAGCGGCCGCACCGGAACGTTCCTCGGCGGCGATCACGCCGGCGTCAAACCCGACGTCGCGACGCTGGCGAAGCCGATCGCCGCCGGTCTGCCGATGGGAATGATGATCGTCGCGACGAAGCTGGCGACGACGTTCGCGCCGGGCGACCACGGTTCGACGTTCGCCGGCGGCCCGCTCGTCTGTCGCGGTGCGCTCGTCTTCCTCGACGAACTCGAGAACGGCCTCCTCGCCGCCGTCGCCGCGCGCGGCGCCCACCTGCACGCAGGGCTGCATCGCCTCGCGGCCGAGTTCCCGCTCGTGACCGAGGTCCGCGGTCGCGGCCTGATGGCGGGACTTCGCGTCTCGCGCGACGCCGCGGCGATCCAGCAGCAGCTCTATCGCGCCGGCCTGATCACGAACGTCGCCGGTGGCGACGTGATTCGGATCCTGCCGGCGTTCGTCATCACCGACGCACAGATCGACCGCGGCCTCGCGATCCTGCGCGACGTCCTCGCCGCCCAGTCACGACTCGAAGGAGCGGAGCACACACGATGAAGCAGCACTCGATGAAGCAGCATTCGTTCGGCCGCCTGCCGCAGAAGGACCTGATCTCGATCGCGCAACTGTCGCCCGAGGACGTGCAGCGGATCTTCACGACGGCGAAGGCGCTGAAGGCCGACCGGTACGGCCACGCCGACCTCTACCCCGGCCGGCGCCTCGCGATGATCTTCGAGAAGGACTCGCTGCGGACGCGGTTCACGTTCGACATCGCGATGCAGGATCTCGGCGGCAGCGCCGTGTTCCTCGACCATCGCGACGTCCGCCTCGGCACGCGCGAGTCGCTGAAGGACGTCGCGCGCAACATGGAGCGATGGGTCCACGCGATCGTCGCGCGCACCTACAAGCACCGCGCGGTCGAGGAACTCGCCGCGAACTGCGGGATCCCGGTCGTCAACGGTCTCAGCAACCTGATGCATCCGTGCCAGGCGCTGGCCGACTTCTTCACGCTGACCGAGAAGTGGGACTCGCTGCGCGGCCGCCGCATCGCCTACGTCGGCGACGGCAACAACACGTGCCATTCGCTGCTGCACGTCGCCGCGAAGCTCGGTGTCGACATCACGGTCTGCGCGCCGGAGGGCTACGAGCCGAACTCGAAGATCGTCCACGAGGCGATGCTGATCGCGCGCGAGAGCGGCGCCGAGATCACGATCCAGAACGATCCGAACGAAGGTGCCGAGGGCGCCGACGCGATCTACACCGACGTCTGGGCCAGCATGGGTCAGGAAGACGAGACCGAGGAGCGCGCGGCCGTGTTCCTCGACTTCCAGGTCGACGCCGAAATGATGGAACGTGCGAAGCCGGATGCGTTCTTCATGCACTGTCTGCCGGCGCACCGCGGCGCAGAGGTCACGGCCGAGGTCATGGATGGTCCGCAGTCGATCGTCTACGACATCGCCGAGTACCGCTTGCACGTGCAGAAGGCGATCCTCGCGCTGCTTCTGCGCTGAGCGGCCTGGAAAGAACCGACGCCTACTCTGTCCCTCCGAACGCGAACCCGTCCGCACCCCCATGACCCAGAAAGTCGTCCTCGCCTACTCCGGTGGTCTCGACACGTCGATCATCATTCCGTGGTTGAAGGAGAACCACGGCCTCGAAGTCCACGCCGTCGCCGGTGACGTCGGCCAGGGCGACGAAGAACTCGACGGGCTCGAACAGAAGGCGCTGCGCACCGGCGCCGCGTCGTGCCGGATCGTCGACCTGAAGCGCGAGTTCTGCGAGGGCTACGTCTGGCCGTGTCTGCGCGCGATGACGGTCTACGAGGGCCGCTATCTGCTCGGCACGAGCATGGCGCGGCCGATCCTCGCGAAGGCGCAGGTCGACTACGCGCGCGAGATCGGCGCGACGCACGTGGCGCACGGCTGCACCGGGAAGGGCAACGACCAGGTCCGGTTCGAGCTGACCTACATGGCGCTCGCGCCGGATCTGAAGGTCATCGCGCCGTGGCGGACGTGGGACATTCGCAGTCGCGAGGACGCGATCGACTACGCAGAGGCGCGCAAGATCCCGATCACGGCGAGCCGGACGAAGATCTACTCGCGCGATCGCAACCTCTGGCACATCAGTCACGAGGGCGGCGCGCTCGAAGACCCGGCCAATCCGCCGCCGGACGATGTCTGGATGCTGACGACGGATCCGCGGAACGCACCGAACGAGCCGGAGATCGTGACGATCGGCGTGCGCGAGGGCGTGCCGGTCGCCGTCGACGGTCGCGAACTGCCGGCCGAGGTCCTCGTCGCGAAGTTGAACGAGATCGGTGGTCGCCACGGCGTCGGCCGCGTCGACATCACCGAGAACCGCCTCGTCGGGATGAAGTCGCGCGGCGTCTACGAGACGCCCGGCGGAACGGTGATCCTCGAAGGCCTGCGGACGCTGCGCGCGCTGACGCTCGATCGCGACACGACGCGGATGTGCGAGAAGCTGATGCCCGAATACGGCGATCTCGTCTACACGGGCCGGTGGTTCGCGCCGCTGCGCGAGGCGATGGACGCGTACTTCGCGTCGGCGTGTCGGTTCGTGACCGGCGAAGTGAAGGTGCGGCTGTTCAAGGGTTCCGCGACGGCGATCTCGGCGAAGAGCCCGTACTCGCTGTACTCGGAGGACCTCGCCACGTTCGGTCACTCGGCGTCGTTCGCGCACGCCGACAGCTACGGCTTCGTCCGGCTGTACGGGTTGCCGGGGATGATCGCGGCGCAAGTGCAGCGGAAGGCGACGCGATGAAAAGTCTGTGGGGAGGCCGCTTCGCCGGCAGCCTGGATGCCCAGTTCGAGTCGTTCAATCGCAGCCTGCCGTTCGATCGGCGGCTCGTGCAGGAGGACCTCGCCGGCAGCGTCGCATGGGCGCTGGCGCTCGGGTCGGCCGACGTTCTGACGAAGGCCGAGACGAAGAAGCTGGTCGCGGCGCTGCGCGCGATGGCCGCCGAACTCGCGAAGGACGAGCGGCCGCTCGATCGCAGCGACGCCGAGGACGTTCACGCCTACGTCGAGAGCGAACTCGGCCGCCGCGTCGGCGATCTGGCGCGAAAGCTGCACACCGGGCGCTCGCGGAACGATCAGGTCGCGACCGACTTCAAGCTGCACCTGAAGAACGCCGTCGCGCTGCTGCACGCGGCGACGACCGGGCTGATGACGGCGCTCGCCGATCTCGCGGCGCGACACGCGGCCGACCCGATGCCGGGGTTCACGCACTTGCAGCGCGCGCAACCGATCACGATCGGGCACCACGCGCTGGCCTACGTCGAGATGTTCGAACGCGATCGCAAGCGGCTGGCCGACGCGCTGACGCGGATGGACACGTGCCCGCTCGGCAGCGGCGCGCTCGCGGGGACGGCGTTCCCGGTCGATCGCGCGATGCTCGCCGAAGTGCTCGGCTTCGAGGGCGGTCCGACGCGCAACAGTCTCGACGCGGTCGCCGATCGCGACCACGCATGCGAGGTCGCGTTCGCATGTGCGATGACGACGACGCACCTGAGTCGGCTCGCCGAGGACTGGATCTTCTTCGCGACGACGGAGGCCGGCTATCTGCAGATGGCCGACGACGTGACGACCGGCAGCAGCCTGATGCCGCAGAAGAAGAACCCCGACGCGATGGAGCTGATCCGCGGCAAGTGTGGGCGCGTGCTCGGGCACCTGCAGGGACTGCTCGTCACGCTGAAGGGATTGCCGCTCGCCTACGACAAGGACTTGCAGGAGGACAAGGAGGCGACGTTCGGCGCGATCGACACGACGCTCGCGTGCCTGCGCGTCGCGACGACGGCCGTGCGCGGTGCGAAGTTCGATCTCGCTCGTTGCCGCGCCGAGTCGACGCGCGGCTATGCGAACGCGACCGACCTCGCCGACCTGCTCGTGAAGCTCGGCGTGCCGTTTCGCGATGCCCACGAACGCACCGGGCGCGTCGTCCGGCGCGCGATCGAACTCGGCGTCGAACTCGAGGACCTTCCCGCGGCCGACCGCGCGAAGCTGTTGCCCGAACTCTCGGGCGATCTCCGAAAGCAACTCGCCGTCGACGCCGTGCTCGCGCGACGGGACGTCGAAGGCGGTACCGCGCCGCGCCGCGTGCGCGCTGCGGCGAAGCGTTGGCAGAAGGAACTCGGCAAGCAGTCATGATCCAGACCTCCCCTCTCCCGCATGGGTTCCGCGCCGCCGCGCACCATTGCGGCATTCGCAAGAACCGCACGAAGGACGACCTCGGGCTGCTGCTCGCCGACGCGCCGTTTCCCGCGACGGCGATCTTCACGCGCAATCAGTTGGTCGGTGCGCACGTGATCCTGAGCCGCGAGCACCTCGCGCAGAGCGGCGGTCTCGTTCGTGCGCTGCTCGTCAACTCCGGCAATGCGAACTGCGCGACCGGCGAAGCCGGCGTCGAGGACGCGCGGCGGGTCTGTCGGAGTCTCGCCGAGATCGTCGGGTGCCCGCCCGAGCAGGTGCTGTTCTGGAGCACGGGTGTGATCGGTGCGCGGCTGCCGGTCGAACGGATCGTCGGCGCGCTTCCGGACCTTCACCGCGCGGCGTTCCCGCAGGGGATCGACGACTTCGCGCGCGCCGTCATGACGACGGACACGTTCGCGAAGGTCGACTCGGTGCGCGGCGCGAATGCGGATGGCGAGCCGTTCACGGTCACCGGCGTCTCGAAGGGCGCCGGGATGATCCATCCGGACATGGCGACGATGCTCGGCTTCCTCGTGACCGACGCGCGTTCGCCGAAGGATCTGAACCTGATGGTTCGCGGCGTCGCCGACCGCAGCTTCCACCGCGTGACGATCGACGGCGACACGTCGCCGTGCGACTCGTTGATCCTGTGGAGCAGCGAGCGGACGTGGGTGCGGCCGGACGCGAACGGCTACGACGCGTTCGAGTCGAGCTTGACGCAGGTCGCACAGTCGCTGTGCCGCAAGATCGCCAGCGACGGCGAAGGGGCGACGCGGTTGATCGTCGTCCAGGTGCGCGGGGCGGCGAGCGAGGCGCAAGCGGCGCAGGTCGGTCGCGTGATCGCGACGAGCCCGCTGATCAAGACCGCCGTGCACGGCCTCGACCCGAACTGGGGTCGCATCCTGTCGGCAGCCGGTCGCGCCGGCGTGCCGTTCGACGTCGGTCAGGCGCGTGTCTGGATCGGCGACGCCGACCTGTACTCGAACGGAATGCCGCACCCGGAGAACGAGCCGGCGGCGCACCAGCACATGCGCGACCACAAGGGCGTCGTGCTCGGCGTCGACC
>JAEYTU010000656.1 GCA_023433825.1 Planctomycetota bacterium | reverse complement strand
CTGCAGGTGCGCACGGTGTTCACGACGATCGAGACGTTCTACCGGTGGGTGTCCGAGACGCAGGGCTACGACGATCTCGACGCGGCGCTGGCGCCGTGCCGTGAGCAGTTCCTCGCATCGCTGCACCGCGTGCAGGCCGCGAGCCTCTCACTCGGCGGCAGCGACGCACCGGGTGCGATGCAGCCGCAGCTCTACCGGGTCACGGACGTCGCGGCCGACGGACTCGGCGTCGTCGGGATCGACGACGGCGAACGGCTGCGACTCGCGGCCAAGCCGAAGGACCTGCGCGCCGGCGACGTCGTCCTCGCTCCCTTGACGAGACTCGGCAGCGACCGCGCGCGCGTCGATGGCATGGCGATCGTGTTGCCCGGGTCGGTCGAGCCACTGCTCGGCTGATCACGACGACGCGCAGATCGCTGCGGAGACCAGCCGATGAGGGTGCCGGAGTTCGCACCATGGCTTGGGAAACCGCTCTCGATCGTCTCTTCCTCCATCAAATTCATGCCGCCGAGAAGGGGGAGGCGAAGCACGACGACGTGCTCCGTCAGCTGACGGAGTTGCAGCGGCTCGCGCCGGAGCGGCCCGGAACGGCGTTCCTGCTCGGCTACGCCCACGTGCTGACCGGCATCGAGACGCCGGCACCGAGCGGCGCGACGGCGTCGCGCTGGCACCTGTTCGGGCGGCTGCGCGCGCACGACCGGCGTGGCGAGCGTTCGTGGGTCGCCGATCTCGTCGCCGATCCTGCGGCGGTGCTCGATCTGCTGCGGGAACCGCGGATCGCACAGCAATGCCTGCCGCTCCTGTTGCGCACGCTGTTCTGGTCGGGCGATCTGCACAGTGCCGTCCAGACGATCGGCTTCCTCGCCGCGCAGGAAGACGCGAGCGCCGAGCACCGGACGATGGTCGATGCCTCGCTGACCGATCTGCTGGCGCGGATCGAGCACGAGCAACCGGGTTCGGATCGCTGCGCGACCGTCGCGATCCTCGACCGCGTCCTCGAGCTCCCATGCTTCGAACGGCTGCCGGCCGACGTGCGCGCGCGGTTCCGCTGCGAACTCGGCCGTCATCACCTGTCGACGAGTGAATTCGCGCCGGCGCTGGAACAGCTCCATGCCGCGAAGGTGCTCGCGACGACGAACGGCCGCACGCGCGGACGGATCCTCGCGCTCGGCATGCTCGCCGAACTTCGACTCCACACCGTCGACCTGCTCGAGCCACGCAACGACCGGCCCGAGCGCGACGCCGCGATCGCCTGGATGGGGGGCGTCGATCTCGCCGAGGCCGACACGATGCCGGAGGCAGCGTTCTGCCGCGGCATCCTGGCCTACGAGACCGGAGACCACGCCGCCGCGAAGCTCGCGTTCGACGCGGCGCTGCGCGGCGCGCGGCGTCAGGACAGTCGCGACGACAAGCTCGCGGCGCGCAGTGGCTTCTTCCTCGCGGCGGCGCTGCTCGCCGGTGGCGACACCGCCGAGGCGGCGCGTGCGCTGCACCTGATGGACGCCGCGCTCGACCACGTTCGTCCGGATCTCGAGAGCTTCTATCCCGTGCACGAGGCGCTGAAGGTCCTCGACCGACGCGTCGCGCTGAAGTTCCTCGACGCCGTCGACGTGCGCCGCGGCTCGTCGCCGGACCAGCTGCTGTTCGTCGCGCTGGAGTACCTGTCGCTGGCCGAAGCGGAACCGGCCGCGAAGGCCGCCGAACGCGTGCTCGGGATCGCGGTCGACCTCGACCAGCGGATCGAGGCGCTGCGCGCACTGCTGTCGGCGCACAACATGCTCGGCGACCGCGACGCGGCCCGCGTCGACTACGACACGATTCGCGACCTGCTGCTGCAGCGCGGCAAGTTCCAGGAGCTCGAAGTCCTGCTGAAGAACGAGGCGTTCGTCGGTCAGGCGCTCGACCACCTCGAGATCAAGTGCGAGTTGGTCGCGCTGTACGAGGAGATGGAAGACCGCGACTACGAGAAGGCCACGCTGCAGACCGCGATCGCGCGTGCGCTGCGCGCCCGCAAGGACGTGCAGCAACTGCAGGAGGCGGTCGCACTGCTGCGTGAGGTCGCGGTCCGGTTCCCCGAGCTGGCGAAGGACGAACTCGCGACGCTGGAGAAGCTGCTCGCCGTCGACGCGCCGGCCGCCGATCCGAGCGCCGAACGCGAGGTCGTCGCGGCCGCCGCACGACGGCTCGGGCACGCGCCGCGCGTCCTCGTCGTCGGCGGCAACGAGCGCCAGCGCCGTCACCATCCGCGCTTCGAGGAGCTCGCCGCCGAATGGGAGATCGAGGGCGAGTGGCTGATGGCCAACTACACGTCGCCGCAGAAGGTCGTCGGCGCCGTCGCCGACCGGATGCGGACCGGGCTCGACCTGCTGGTGCTGCTGCACTGGAACCGGCACGAGACGACCGAGCCGGCGCTGGAACTGGCGCGCAAGGGCGGTGTCGCGGCGCGGACCGTGCACTACGCCGGGTTCACGAGCCTGCAGGTCGCGTTGGTCGACATGCTCGGCAAGCTCGGGACGAAGCCGGCGACGGCCGGACGCGAGAAGGCCGGGACGCGGGGCTGAGCCGCCCGCGTTCCGATCTCTTGGTTCCGATAATGTTTGTTATGCGAAGGTTCGCAGCCGGTCACGGCGGGGGTCGCCGGCCTCGCGCCGTCGCCAGCAGCGCGAACACGCTCGCCGGGAACAGCTGCAGCAGCAGCCGACTCTGACTGGTCTCGAGGTGCCACGTCAGATCCTGCGGCGTCGCGACGTAGACGCCGTGGATCGCGATCAGACACCCGAGCATCCCGAGCAGACTCGCCCGGTGGCGGACGATGCCGGCGCGATGTGTCAGCAGAACGGCCGCCGCGCCGATCGCCGGCACGGCCCACCCGCGGACGTCGAAGCCTTCGAGCCGACGGATCGCGCCGAGCAGGACGGTCGCGTGCCGCTCGAGATCGAGGCCGCGCGCGACGAGGGCGTCGAACGACAGCCTTTCCGCCAGGTCGTTCCGCGGCGTGAACCGGTGGAACACGACGAGCCCGAGCACCGCCGGCGCCAGCCCGAGCACGACGCGTCCCGCCGGCCGCAGGCCGTGACCGACGGCGACGGCGAACGTCACGACGACGGCGTGGATCGCACCTTCGTTCTTCGTCGCCGCGGCGGCGCCGAGACACAGGCCGGCGAGGACGAGCGCGCGCGGCGCACCGTCGGTCGCGTGTCGCGCGATCGCGACGACGGCGCCGAGGACGAACGCGGCGACCGGCACGTCGGCGAGCTGCGCGGCGATCTCGAGCGGAAGCGTCGTCGTCGCGGCCAGCCCCAGCACGGCGACGACGGCCGCGAACGGCGTCGCGACGCGCAACAGCCCGCCGGCGATCAGCAGCAGGATCGCCGCGCCGAACGCGATCCCGACGCACGCCGGCCACACCGGGTCGATCGTTCCGTCGGCGACGAACAGCGCCGCGACGGCGGCCGGCAGCAGCAGCGGATAGTCGGCATGTCCGATGCCGAGCCCCGGGGCGAACACGCTGCCGCAGAACTCCGGATCGGCCAGCGTGCGTGCCTTGAAGTTCCAGATCGCCATCGCGTCGCCGGGCGCGTGCGGCACGAGGTCGAGCAGCCGCGCGACGGCGAAGGCCGGCCAGAAGCACGCCACGACGAGCGTGACCAGAACGACGACGTGTGCACCGCGCGACGGCGGCGCACCGGCGGGGGACCGATCTCTCCCCCACCAGGCCGCTGCAGCAGCGACGAGCGCGAGCGGGATCGCGACGACGTGCGCCGGAACCGCGCCGCCGGTCAGACATGCGAGTCCGTGGAGCAGCGCGAGCGTGACGAGCGCCGCCAGGACCGTGTAGCCGCAGAAGCAGAGTGGCTCGGTCGCCGCGCGCACGCTGAGGCGAGCGACGATCGCCGCGCCGACGATCGCGACACAGACGATCAGGACCATCGCCATGACGCAGTCAGCGCGACAACAGGTAGAGACCGTGTCCGACGTGCACGCTGTTTCGGCGGCCCGTCGCCGCGAGTGCCGCCGGCAGCGACTCCGCGTCGACGAGTTCGGCGAGCACGGGCGCATCGGGATCGCTCGTTCCGCCGAACGTCAGCACGACCGGCGCCAGCGCGTACTGCGCGACGACGTGCTGCTGCTCGAGCTTCTCGACGACGCTCGGACTCAGCGTGTGCGCGCGGCCGAGGTGGACATCGTTCGTGTACTGCACGGCCGGGATGCCGCGCAGCCGAACGCGCACCTCGTCGTAGCGCGCCAGTTCGTCGGCGAACGCCTGCGCCGCCGTGCTCGCGAACGAATCCGTCGCGACGATCTGCCGCCGCCACGAGACCGCGGTCACGACGCACGGCCCGGCGACGGCGGCGATCGCGACGAACGGGAACACGGTGCGCACGTTCATCGCTTGGGCTTCGTCCAGCCGAGGTCCATGACGATCGAGAAGTACGTCGAGAAGTCGGGCGACACGTCGGCGAGCAAGTCCTCCCCCAACGCGACCTCGAACGCGATCCGCGGGTGCCATCGCCAACGCACACCGGTCCACAACAGCAGTTGCGGATCGGCGACGCGATCGAAGCCGAGCCCGCGCAACGTCGACGTCTCCCACTCGGCCTGGACGAGCACGCTCGCCGAATCGAACAGCGCCCATTCGATGCCGGTGCCCGCGCGCGTGACGTCGCGGAACCGAAACCCGTCGCGCCGCGCCGGCGCCGGCGTCTCGGTCCACGTGTGCGCGACGTGGGCATGCCACGCGAAGTCGCCGAACTCGGCCTCGGTCGAGATCCCGAACGCCGTGTCGATCCCACCCGAGGACCAGCCGCGGTCCTCGTTGCCGGTCGGCAGTTCGAACCCGGCTCGGAGTTTGACGCCGAACGGCCGCTCGGCCGTGATCGGCAGCGGCGTCCAGCCGACGTGGATCGGAATGTCGAGCAACGTGCCGCGCTCCTCGTCGAGTCGGTAGACCTCGCGGCCGCCGCGGCGCGCGACGACGTCGAATCCGTCGCGCGGCGCATTCGTCCGGCCTTGGTCGGGGAATCCGAACGTGTCGTGCCAGTCGATGACGAAGTCGTCGAGGAACCCGCCGCTGGCGTGCCCGATCGGGAACTCGATGCCGACCTCGACGCCGCCGCCGAGTCCGTACAGCGCTTTCCACGCGAAGCGCGCCGTCTCGCCGTCCATCCGAAACGAGTTGCCGTTGCCCGATCCAGCCAGGAACAGGCTCGTGTAGGCGAGATCCATCCGCAGGCGCGTCTGATCGGCAGGGACGGCGCGCGCGCCATCGGGCTCGAGCTGCATGACGACCGACTGCGCCGGGTGTTGATTGCGGACCGACAACGGTCCGTCGAAGCGGCGCGTTCCGGCGCAACTCGCGACGACGAACGCGCAGATCAGCGCCACGCCACGTCGCGACGCAGTCCGAAGACTTCGATCGCCATGCGAATTCGAGCGAGGGAACGGCATCGGGCGCGGCGGATCTTGCCGGCGGGTGCACCGACGCGCGACGGCGAAGTTCCGGTCCGAGCGCCCGAAACGACGATGGAGGCGAGGACTACCGACGCCGCGGACGCTGCGTACACTCCCCGCCTTCGATCGAACGGACCCCTGCCCCAAGACCCAAGTGACGATCCGATCCCTCTGCCTCGTCCCTCTGCTCCTCGTCGCGGCATGCGCCGAAGGTGGTTCCGAGGATCGCCCCGCGAGTGAAGTCAAACTCGCCGCCAACCACTACATGCTCGGCGTCTTCTCGACGCGGAGCTTCGCGTTCCCGGTGCCGACGAACGCCGGCGCGACCGACAACCTGTCGATGTCGCTGACCGACGACAGCAAGTTTCGCGTGCGGCGCGGCACCAGCACCGTCGTGGAAGGCAGCTACGCGCTGGCGAAGGACGGGACGATCTCGATCTTGCTGCCCGGCGCCACGCCGCGTTCGCCGAGCATTCGCTATCTGGGGGCCTACGGGCTCGAAGGGCAAACCGGCCTCTACACGCTGGCCGACCGCTTCACGAGCGCGACCGCGCCGGACATCGGCTTCTACTTCGGCAACGTCGTCGGCACCGGCACACCGGACCTCGTCGGCGACTGGCACGTGTTCACACAGCACCTGATCTTCTCGACGTCGCTCGATCAGATCCCCGGCAACGTCGGTCGAAGCGTCGTCGGCACGATCGTCGTCGCTGCCGACGGGGTGATCACCGGCAGCGGAACCGAGTCGACCGACACGCTGCTGAACCTCGGCGGCCGTGTCGACGGCTTCAACGAAGGTCGCGCCGACGTCAAGTTGCGGTACATCTCTGGCCTGACCGGCGTCGAACGCGTGTTCGTGTCGGGCGTCACCGGGCAGACCGTGTTCGGCATCGACGAAGGACGCTCGTCGGGTCGCATCGGGTTGCTCGCGTTGCAGCGGAAGCGGACCGGCGGAAGCAATCTCGCGCTGCTCGCCGGCGAGTACCTGGTCAATCTGCACACGCTGTTCGTCGACCCGTCGCGCGCCGGTGCCGACGCGGCGGTCGGCAAGGTCACGATCGGCAACAGCGGTGGCTTCCGGCTCGAGGCGGTCGGCGCCGGTGGCGTCGACTTCACGTACACCGGCTCGCTGACGCTCGCCGACGACGGACGCATCGAATTGACGATGGACGGCGTCTCGGTCGAGACGCCGCCGAGCGGCACCGCACGCTGGGTCTGGCGCGGTTCGATCGACCAGGGGTATCGGACGTTGGTGTTGGCAGCAGCCGATCAGCGTCGACTGGTCGTCCCGAATCAGCCCACCCAGGCGCGGCGCGAACTCAACTTCCTGGTCGGTCTGCGGAAGGTGAAGTCGAACTGACCGTCGCGACCGAGCCCAACCACTCGAAGAAGTCGGGCCAGCTCTTCGCGACGGCGCCGCGGTCGGCGATCGCGACGCCGGCGTCGCGCTGCGTGCCGAGCAGCGCCGCCGCCATGACGATCCGGTGATCGTCGAGACGATCGAACGTCACCGCCGCGCCCGCGCGCGGGATCGGACCACGCAGATCGGCTCCGTCGGCGCGTTCGTCGGCATCGACGCCGACAGTGCGCAGCACGGCGACCATCGCCGCGATCCGGTCGCTCTCCTTGTCGCGCAGCGCCAGTGCGCCGACGAACCGCGTCGTTCCGCTGCGCGTGGCAGCCGCGACACAGAGCGCCGGGAACGCATCGGGACACGCACCGAGATCGAAGCTGCGCGTCTCGTCGCCCGGTGCGACGACGGCCGCGAGCACGTCCAACGCGCGTCGATCGGGGTGCGCGTCGTGACCCTCCGTTCCGCCGAACGGCTGTCCGCGGATCGCCGCCAACGTCGCCGGGAACAGCGCCGCCGACGGATCCGCCAAGACGTCGTAGCGGCACGCGCGGAGGCCCGATCCGATCCGAACGACGATGTCGTCGCCGCCGTCGTCGAGCTCGACCGCGGCACCGAAGGCCCGCATCACGTCGGCCGTCAATCGCACGTATCCCGAAGCCGTCGGTCGCACGACACGCAACGTCGCACGCGCACCGCCGTCCGCCGCGCGGATCGCGAGCCCGAGCATCGCACCGGTCGCGACCTGCGTCGTGTGCGACGCATCGACGACGAAGGGCTCCGACCACACGGCGTGCGTCGCGTCGATCCGCCACGGCCACGGCGGCGTGATCACGATCCCGGTCGCCGCGGCGAGGAACGCGTCGACCGCCGCACGCGAACGTCGCCGCAACCCGGCGTCGCCGTCGACGACGACGTTGCCCCGCAGGATCGCGACGATCGCCGCAGCGGTCCGCAGCGCGGTGCCGTTCTCGCGCAGTTGCAACTCGCCCTGCGGCGGCCGCGGGACCGTTCGCGCGACGACGATCCGATCGGCATCGACGTCGATCCGCGCCCCCAGCGCGCGCAACGCGTCACACAGGACGACGACGTCGTCACCGAGCGTCGCGAACCGCCCCCGCACCTCCCCACCGACGAACCCCGCGAGCCACAGCGCCCGCTGCGCGTGACTCTTGCTCGCGGGCAGTCGCGGCGGCGCGCCGACACGCGTCGTCGAGGGTCGCACGTGCCACCATCGCACCATCGATCGCACGCTACCTTCGTCGCGCAGTGGTGCCTACATTCCGCCGCCTCATGCAGCGCCCGTTGCTCACGACCGACCTGCCGTTCGCCAAGCGAATCGGGCACGGCAAGGTTCGCGACCTCTACGAACTCGGCGGCGACCTGCTGCTCGTGACGACCGATCGGGTGTCGGCGTTCGACGTCGTGATGGCGCAAGGGATCCCGGGGAAGGGCCGCGTGCTGACCTCGGTGTCGTCGTTCTGGTTCCGCAAGCTCGCGCACGTCGTTCGCAATCACCTGATCTCGACCGACGTCGACGCGATGCCGGACGTGCCGGCGGCGCACCGCGAAGCGCTGCGCGGCCGCACGATGCGCTGCCGCCGTGCACAGCCGCTGCCGGTCGAGTGGGTCGTGCGCGGCTGGCTGACCGGCAGTGGGTTCACCGACTACCGACGCGACGGTGTCGTCTCCGGCATCGAACTGCCGCCGGGGTTGCAGCACGCGAGCCGACTCGATCCGCCGATCCTGACGCCGTCGACGAAGGCCGAGTCGGGTCACGACGTGCCGATCGCATTCGCGAAGGTCGTCGACATGGTCGGTCGTGACGTCGCCGAGCGCGCGCGCGACGCCGCGCTGGCGCTCTACGACGCCGGCCGCACGTATGCCGCGACGCGCGGGATCGTCATCGCCGACACGAAGTTCGAGTTCGGACTGCTCGACGGCGAGTTGCTGCTGATCGACGAGTGCCTGACGCCGGACAGCAGTCGGTTCTGGCCGGCCGACGAAGTGCAACCCGGCGCGAAGCCGACGTCGTTCGACAAGCAGGTGCTGCGCGACTGGCTGACCAGCACCGGCTGGGACAAGCAGCCGCCGCCCCCGGATCTGCCGGCCGACGTGATCGAGCGAACCGCGGCGACCTACGCGCGCATCGAAGCGCTGCTCGTGTCATGACGCGGCCGCCGGCCCACGCCGCGACGCTGACGTTCGACGGTGACGTCGACGGCGTGCTGCGCCTGCTCGATCAGACGTTGCTGCCGCAACAGACCGTGATCCTCGACGTCCGCGACCTCGCGACGCTCGTCGACGCGATCCGGCGGCTCGCGGTCCGCGGCGCGCCGGCGATCGGCGTCGCCGCGGCCTACGGGATGCTGCTCGGCGTCCGCGAGCGCGTCCGCGGCGATGCTCCGCCCGAACGTTTCCGCGCCGCGATCGACGAGGTCGCGACGATCCTGATCGGTGCGCGTCCGACCGCCGTCAATCTCGCATGGGCCGTCGAACGCGTTCGCGATGCGACGCGCACCGCGCCGACGCTCGCCAAGCTGCTCGCGGAGGCGCGCGCGATCCACGACGAAGACGTCGCGTGCTGTGCGGCGATCGGCGCGCACGGTGCGCCGCTGATCCGTGACGGCGCGACGGTGCTGACGCACTGCAACGCCGGCCGGCTGGCGACGACCGGCGACGGGACCGCGCTGGCGCTGCTGTACGCGGCGGCGCGTGCCGGACGCCGGTTTCGCGTGCTGGCCGACGAGACGCGGCCGCTGCTGCAGGGTGCACGGCTGACGGCCTACGAACTCGCGGCGGCCGGCATCCCGGTCGAAGTCGTCGTCGACAGCGCCGCGGCCGGATTGATCGCGAGCGGTGCCGTCGACCTCGTCGTGACTGGCGCCGATCGGATCGCGCGGAACGGCGACGTCGTCAACAAGGTCGGCACCTACGGGGTCGCGTTGGCAGCGGCCGCTCACGGCGTGCCGTTGTACGTCGCGGCGCCGTCGAGCACGTTCGACCTCGCCCTCGCCGACGGTCGCGCGATCCCGATCGAGGACCGTGCGGCCGACGAAGTGCTGCGCGTCGGGGACCGCCGCACGGCGCCCGACGGCGTCGGCGCGCGCAACCCGGCCTTCGACCTGACGCCGGCACGGCTCGTTTCGGCCCTCGTCACCGAGCGCGGCCTGATCCAGCCCGTCGACGAAGAACACGTCAAGGCTCTGATCCGCCCGGACCGATAGCGCTCCGCATGGGTGCTGGAACGAAACCTGCCGCGAAGCCCGCGAAGGCCACCAAGGCGTCCGCGTCGAAGCCCCGAACGAAGCGGCCCGCCAAGCCGGCGACCACGCCGCGCGGCAACCCGGCGCGCAGCGCACCCCAACCACCGGTCGACCCGGAGACCGACCCCGAGTTGCTGGCCTTCCTGCAGGCCGTCGATCGCTACAAGCGCGAACGCAGCCGACCGTTCCCGAGCTACAGCGAGCTGCTGACGATCCTGAAGGGTCTCGGCTGGCGGCGCATCGACGACGACGCGAGCTGACGGCGCGCGCCGCTCAGATCCGACCGCTGGCGATCCACGCGAACATCGCGAGGCCAGCGAGCACGCGATAGACGGCGAACGGCACGAACGTGTGTCGCTGCAGGAACCGCACGAACGGCTTGACGACGAGCAGCGCCGTGACGAACGCGGCAGCCATCGCGACCAGCAGGTCGACGAGCATCGGCCCCTGCAGCCAGTCGAGGTTCTTCGCGAGCTTCCAGCCACACGCGCCGTACAGGATCGGCAGACCGACGAGGAACGAGAACTCGGCCGCGGCCGGCCGTCGCATGCCGACGATCAGCGCGCCGGCGATCGTCGACCCGGAGCGGCTCGTGCCGGGGATCAGCGCGAGACACTGGAACAGTCCGATGACGAATGCGTGCCGGAGCGTCATCGCGTCGACGCCGACGTCAGGCGGATGGCCGGCGCGTTCGCGGCGGCGCAGCCACGCTTCGAGCACCAGCAGCAGCACGCCGCCGACGACCGTCGTGTCGAAGAGGCGTTCCTCGATCCAGTCGTCGATCAGCAACCCGAGACTGGCCGCGGGGAGCGCCGCGACGAGCAGCAGCAGGAACAGGTTGACGCGCGGCTTCGCGCGAGCTGCGTCCGTGCTCGCCGGCGCACCGAGCAGATCCCGCGCCGCCGCGAGCAGCTTTGCGCGGTAGAGCACGACGATCGCCGTGATCGCGCCGATCTGGATCGCGACCTCGAACGCCGGCTCCGAGCGCCCCATCAGCGCATTCGCGACGATCAAGTGTCCGGTGCTGCTGACCGGCAGGAACTCGGTCAGTCCCTCGACGATGCCGAGCACGACGCTGTGCAGGAACCCGATCGGTTCCTGCGCGACGACGGCGGCGGCGGCGGCTGGGAGCAACGGAACGGCGATCGTGAACGTGCGTCAGAGCGCTTTGGCGACCGGCACGTACTCCATGCCGAACGCTTCCGCGACGCCGGTGTGCGTGACCTTCCCGGCGATCACGTTCGCGGCCGATGCGAGTTCGGGGTGCTTCAGCGCACCGCCGACCCCGATCTCGGCGAGCTTCTTCGCGTAGCGCGCGGTCGCGTTCGTCAGTGCGAACGTCGACGTCCGTGCGACGGCGCCCGGCATGTTCGCGACGCAGTAGTGCAGCACGCCGTCGACGACGTAGGTCGGGTT
>JAEYTU010000621.1 GCA_023433825.1 Planctomycetota bacterium | reverse complement strand
GCCCGCTTGTCGGTGATCTGGCCCGTGGCGATCGCGCCATCGCGCGCGAGTTGCTCGAGCACGGCACCCTCCGACCAGCCGAGCGCCAGAAGCGCCGTGCTCGGCAGGATCGTCGCAAACACGAGCGTCCAACGCAGCACGCGAAAGCGCCGACGCAAACGCAACCGGCGGGGCGGCGTGCCGAGTGTCCCCGCGTCGCTCGAACTGGCGCTGTCGATCATCGAGGGGGCGGAGCCTACGCGACGCGACGGCATTCGCCTGCGGCGGGTGAATGCGTGGACTTGGACGATGCGCAGCGAACGCCTCGGGTCGGTGCTGGCGCGTGGCGGATTCCGTTCAGTGCACGGCTGGGATCGTCACCAGCCAGGCCTCGTGGACGACCAATTCGAACACGCTACCGAAGCCGCGCAGGTCGACTTCCAGCTGCGGCAACCGTCGTTTCGCGAACGGTGCGAAGTAGGCCTCCAGTGCGGCGGCGGCGTCCGGCGAAAGCGCACCGGGATCGGAACCGACGGCGTAGCGGAGCCACACGAACGCGATTCCGTCGCGAAACCGAGGTTGGCGACGTGCGGCCTCGAGATGCGTCACGTCGGTCATCGCGGGAAGAAAGATCCACGACGACTCGGCGTAGTACGGGAACTGACCCGGGAAGTTGGTCGCCACCGGCCGGCGTGCCGTCGCGTCGCCATCGACTCGCGTCGCCGTCGTGAGCGCAGCCCCGAGGTCGCGGTAGAACGTCGTCCGATTGGCGTGCGCGACGACGATCCCGTGAACGAGCGTTGCGAGCAGCGTGACGACGACGAGCGCGAGGAGTGCTCTCTCTCTCTCTCTCTCTCTGTGAGCGCTCCAAGCCCCGCGGCCGCGAAGACCACGAAGTACGTCCAGAAGAACCCGTGGTCGAGCGCGTGGTCGGCGAACAACAGCGGGTGCGCAACGCCGGCGAACGCGAACGCCACTGCGACCCGCGGCGCGATGCGCGCCAGCCGAAGCGTCCCCAGCAGTCCGACGACGACGAGCGCCGGACCCGCGATCCACGACGTCATGTGCCACGCGGCGCGCACGAACTCACCGATCGTCGGTCGGTTCAGGATCGTCGTCTGCACGAGCGTCTCGATCCCTGCGGGCACGATGTCGTCGCGCACGGCGGGCGCACCCATCGCCCACGCCCTCCAGGCGAGGATGCCGGCCACCGACACCACCGTCGCGATCGCCGGCACCGCGAGCCGCCGCGCGCCGTCGCGCCACGGCGGGGCGACGAACGGAACGAGCGCCACGCACCACAACGCGAACGACCAGTCGAACCACGGCCCGGCAGCCGCAGCCACGACCTGCACGATGCGCCAGCCGACGCGCGCGCGCCCGTGCGTCGCCGCGACCCGCGTCGTCGCGTGGACGAGCCACAGCGCGCACGCGAGCACCGCCGACTCGTAGCTCGTCTGGACGAGCGCCGGCGACACGACGAGTGCGATGCTGGCGACGACGGCGCCGCGCATACCGATCCGATCGCGCAGCAAGGCCAGGAACGCGAGGACCGCGAGGATCCCGGCTGCGACGATCGGCGCGCGGATCGCGCATTCGCCGGTCCCGAGTGCAGCCATCGCCCAGAACAGTCCCGGCGGGTGATTGAGGTACGGCACCGCGTCGAGCGACCGCTCCGAACGGAGCATCACATGCGGCACGCCGCGAACGGCGTCGAAGCCGAACGCCTCGAAGTTCTTGCACGCGACGCCGAAGTAGACGCCGCCGTTCGTCTCCCGCGGGCCGAGGGGCTCGCCACACCACGGTGCGTGAAGCACCAGCGTGAACGCGACCAACACCAATCCCCATCCCAGGCTCGAGCGCATGGCGCGACGTTCTAGCCATGTGCGCCCCGGGCTCGAAGCCCCTCGTCTCGGCCTTTCCGTGCCGACGCCGCCCGCAGCCCCGGGTATCCGTATCCGCTCGGCCAACCGCACCGCATCGCTCGACCATGCTGACCACACTGCTGCTGCTCACCGCGTTCCAGGACCCGACGACCCTGCACTTCGAGCGGCGTGAGCTGTCGAAACAGTTCCTCTGCGAGGGCGCGACCTTCGGCGATCTGAACGGCGACGGTGTCGCGGACGTCGTCGCGGGGCCGTGGTGGTACGAGGGCCCGGCATTCACGACGCGCCACGCGCTGTATCCGGCGAAGACGTTCCAACGCCTGAAGTACTCGGACAACTTCTTCGCTTGGATCCACGACATCGACCGCGACGGACGCAACGACATCTTCGTCGTCGGCTTTCCCGGCGACGAGGCGTACTGGCTGCGCAACACCGGCAAGCCCGACGCGTTCGAGAAGCACGTCGTCTTCCACGGCGTCGACAACGAGTCGCCGTGGTTCGTCGACGTCGACGGCGACGGCCACCCCGATCTCGTCTGTCAGAACCAGGATCGGCTCGGCTTCGTGTCGATGGATCCGAGCGACCCGCGCAAGCCGTGGCGGTTTCGCGTCGCGCGCAGCAAGGGCGCAGGACCGAAGTTCACGCACGGACTCGGCGTCGGCGATCTGAACGGCGACGGACGCCTCGACATCGTGCACAAGCTCGGGTGGTTCGAGCAGCCAGCCGACCTGACCGGCGATCCGGAGTGGACGTTCCACCCGGTGGCGTTCTCACCGTCGCACGGCGGCGCGCAGATGCTCGTCACCGACGTCGACGGCGACGGCGACGCCGACGTCGTGACGGCGTATGCCGCGCACGGATGGGGACTCGCGTGGTTCGAGCAGCGCGACGACGGGACGTTCGTCGCACACGAAGTGCTGCCGCCGACGCGCGCGCCGGGCAACGTGTCCGAACTGCACGCGCTGGCGCTCGCCGACCTCGACGGCGATGGGCTGCTCGACGTCGTGACCGGCAAGCGGTGGTGGTCGCACGGCCCGACGAAGGACGGGAACAAGGACGGCGCGAACGATCCGGCCGTGCTGCTCGGTCTGCTGCTGCGGCGTGACGCCGGCGGCGCGCGCTACGTGCCGGTCGTCCTCGACGACGAGAGCGGTGTCGGCACGCAGGTCAGCGCCGGCGACGTCGACGGCGACGGGCGCTGCGACGTCGTCGTCGCCAACAAGCGCGGAACGTTCGTCCTGTTGCAGCGCGACGCCAAGACGGCGGCGGCCACGAAGCGCGCGCAAGACGACGCCGTCACGCTCGACTTCGAGACCGGCCGGCTGAACGGGTGGACGGCGACCGGCGACGCGTTCGTCGGCCAGCCGATCCGCGGCGATGCCGTCGCGAAGCGGCGCGACGACGCGGAGAGCGGCCACGCGGGCGAGTACTGGATCGGCACGTTCGAGGTTTCCGGCGACGACGCGATGGGCACGCTGACGTCGGCGCCGATCGTCGTCGCGAAGCGGTTCGCGACGTTCCTGCTCGGCGGCGGTGCGAAGCACGCGACCCGCGTCGAGATCCTCGATGCCAGCAACGACGCGGTGCTGTTCACGGCGACCGGCAACGACCAGGAACGGATGCAACGCGTGCAGGCCGACCTCGCCGCGTTCGTCGGCAGGTCGATTCGCCTGCGGCTCGTCGACGAGGCGAAAGGGCACTGGGGCCATCTGAACTTCGACGACTTCGGGTTCGCCGACGAACCGGGCCGTGGGTTGATCGCAGATCCGAAGACCGGGCTCGAACCCGCCGCCGCGGCGCGCGCAATGACGACGTTGCCCGGCTTCCGCGTCGACCTGATCGCCGGCGAACCCGATCTGCATCAACCGATCGCATTGACGACCGACCCGCGCGGCCGGCTCTGGGTCGCCGAGGCGTACTCCTATCCCGAACGTCGCAAGGACGAGGACGCGCGCGACGCGATCGTCGTGTTCGAGGACGCCGACGGCGACGGCACGTTCGAACGCCGCGTCGTCTTCCACGATCGGTTGAACCTCGTCAGTGGCATCGCGGTCGGGTTCGGCGGCGTGTTCGTCGGTGCAGCACCGCATCTGTTGTTCATCCCCGACGCCGACGCCGACCTCGTCCCCGACGGCCCGCCGCAGATCCTGCTCGACGGGTTCGGCTATCAGGACACGCACGAGACGCTGAACTCGTTCACGTGGGGACCCGACGGCTGGCTCTACGGCACGCACGGCGTCTACACGCATTCCCGCGTCGGCAAGCCCGGAACGCCGTCCGACGAACGCGTGCGACTCAATGCCGCGGTCTGGCGATTCCATCCGACGCGGCACGACTTCGAGGTCTTCGCATACGGCACCAGCAATCCGTGGGGCGTCGACTTCGACGATCGCGGCGAGGCGTTCATCACGGCGTGCGTCATCGAGCACCTGTGGCACGTCGTTCCCGGCGGACGCTACGAGCGGCAGGCCGGCGGGCATTTCGATCCGTATCCGTGGAGCGAGATCGGAACGATCGCCGACCACAAGCACTTCGCCGGCGACGTCGCCGAACACGCGTGGTGGGGCCGCAATCGCGCCGTCGCCGATCCCGGTACTGACGCGGCCGGCGGCGGTCACGCGCATTGCGGCGTGCTCGTCTACAAGGCCGACGAGTTCGGACCGGAGTTCCGCAATGCGATCCTGATGCACAACATCCACGGCAATCGCATCAATCAGGACCGCGTCGAACGACAGGGATCGAGCTATGTCGGACGTCACGCCGAAGACGTCGTCTTCGCGAACGACAAATGGTTCCGCGGCGTCGCACTGCGGCAGGGTCCGTCGGGCGAGGTCTATTTCATCGACTGGTACGACCGCAATGCGTGTCACCGCTCGCGGCCGGAGATCTGGGACCGCACGAACGGGCGCCTCTACCGACTGACGCGCGATGGTGCCCAGCCGGCCAAACCCGTCGTCGTCGCACTCGATCGGATGTCCGACGTCGACCTCGCCGCGCTGACGAAGCACCGCAACGACTGGTATGCGTCGACGGCGCGCCGCCTGCTGCAGGAACGCGGCAAGGTCGCGCCGGAAGCGGTCGCGGCGCTCCGTGCCATGCTGCGCGACGGCGCACGGATCGAACGGCTGCGCGCGATGTGGACGTTGCACGTGCTCGACGCACTCGACACGGCGGCGCGCGCATCGCTGCTGCGCGACGCCGACGAGGACGTGCGCGCTTGGACCGTGCGCCTCGCTGCCGAGCAGCCGGCGCGTTTCCCGGACGTCGTCGGCGCATTCGCAGATCTCGCGCGCGCCGAGCCGTCGGCCGCCGTTCGTGCTTCGCTGGCATCGGCGCTGCAGCGACTGCCACTTGCGGACCGCTTCCCGCTCGCGACGGCGCTGCTCGCGCACGCCGGCGACGCGAAGGACCGCAACATCGGGACGCTGCTCTGGTACGGCATCGAGCCGCTCGCGGCCGTCGACGCGGTGCGCTTCGCGAAGCTCGCCGACACCGCGGCGATCCCGTCGGTCGTGCGCTTCATCCGCCGTCGCCTCGCGATCGGCGACGCCGACGAACGCGCGCAGATCGTCGCGCTGCTGGCGCGCGGCGGTGCCGACGTCGCCGACGTCTTGAAGGAGATGCTCGCCGCGCAGAAGGAGCAGCCCGGGCTCGAGGCGCCGGAAGGCTTCGCCGCCGTCGCCGCGACGCTGCGCACGTCGCGCGACTCACTGGTGCGCGATCGCCTCGCCGAGATCGAACTCGCATTCGGCGACACGAACCTCGCACCGCGCTTCCGTGCGCGGCTGAAGGACAAGAAGGCGCCCCTGCCGCAGCGGCGCAGCGCGCTCGAAGGCCTCGTTCGCCAGCGCGACGCCGACACGGCGCCGCTGCTGCTCGACCTGCTGAAGGAGCCGGAGCTGCGCCGCGACGCACTCTCCGGACTCGCCGCCTACGACCATCCCGACACGACGAAGCGCGTGCTCGACGTCGTCGGCGATCTCGATCCGACCGAACGCGAGGTCGCGCTCGACACGCTCGCGGCGCGCCCGTCGACGGCGCGCGCGTTCCTGTCGGCGATCGTCGACGGCAAGGCGAGTGCGCGCCTGCTCGACGCCGCGTCGGTGCGCCGCCAACTGCTCGCGCTGCGCGACGACGCGATCCCCGACCTGCTGCAGAAGGCGTGGGGCCGCAGCACGACGCCGACCGCGGACGCGCAGCAGGAGATCGCGCGGTGGAAGGCGAAGATGGACCACGCGTTCTTCGCCACGGCCGACCGTTCGCACGGGCGCGCCCTGTTCGCGCGGACGTGCCAAGCGTGCCACCAGCTCTACGGCGTCGGCGGCGTCGTCGGTCCGGACCTGACCGGCAGCAACCGCAGCGACCTCGAGTACCTGCTCAGCAACATCGTCGACCCGAGCGCCGAGATGGGCCGCGAGTACCAGCTCGTGATCGTGCGCTTGAAGGACGGTCGGACGATCAGCGGCAACCTGATCAAGGACACGCCGGGCGCGCTGACGATGCGGACGGCCGGCGGCGAGCAGACGATCCTGCGGCGCGACCTCGCCGACGACGCGCCGAATGCGCGTTCGATCGAGTACCTGCCGATCTCGCTGATGCCGCCGGGGCAGTTGCAGATGTTCACGGAGACCGAGGTCCGCGATCTGTTCGCGTATCTCCGCGGCACCGAGCAGGTGCCGATGCTCGGCTCGCCCGAGAACGTCGGCGCGTTCTTCAACGGTCGCGATCTGACCGGCTGGCAAGGCAACCCGAAGGTCTGGAGCGTCGAGGACGGCGAGATCGTCGGTCGCACGACGACCGGCCTGCCGCACAACGACTTCCTGGTCAGTGACCTGTTGCTGCGCGACTTCCGCCTGACGTTCCGCGTCAAGCTGCTCCCCGACACGGCGAACTCCGGGATCCAGTTCCGCAGCCAGCTCGCACCGAAGGGCGAGATGAAGGGGTACCAGGCCGACGTCGGCGCCGGGTGGTGGGGGCTGCTGTACGAGGAACTCGGTCGGGCCGTCCTGCAAAAGGCGCAGGCCAACCCGGTGCGGACGAACGACTGGAACCTCTACGAGATCCTCGCCGTCGGTGACCGCGTGCAACTCGCGTTGAACGGCGTGCGGACCGTCGACATCACCGACCCGCAGGGCGCGCGCGAGGGTGTCGTCGGGTTGCAGGTCCACTCGGGCGGTCCGACCGAAGTGCGGTTCAAGAGCTTCGTCGTCGAACTCGACCCGAAGCCGGTGCTGAAGACGGTCAAGTGAGGCGAGCGCGCGCCGTGGAGCGAAGTCGAGTCCTGATCGGGGTGGTGCTGGTCGCCGTCGTCGCGACGGCGGTGCTGCTCTGGCAGCGCCCAACCGCGCCGCCTGTCGGCGACGGACCGGCGAACGTCGGCGACGCGCCGGCTGCAACCGTCGCAGGGGCGGACGCCGTCGTGGCCGGCGACGGCATCGCCGATCGACGCGCGGAGGTCGCGACTCCCGACGCAGACGCAGCAGCAGCCGCCGCAGCCGCAGCCGCCGCGGGCGCCGGCCCCGAACCGCTCTCCGTCGCACCAACGCTGACGACGTCGCTGCGGCTGATCGTCCTCGACGTTCATCGCAAGCCGATCGCCGGCGCCGTCGTTCGCGTGACGCCGCAGCAGTGGACGCGGGAGGAGGCGCTCGGCGTCGACGATGCGACGTTCGTCCGCGAGACGGCGCCGCGCGAAGCCGTCACCGACGCGAACGGGATCGCCGCGGTCGCGCGCTTCTCGCGTCAGGCCCTCGTCACGGTGCGCGCCGGCGACCGCGTCGCGAATCGGATCGTCGACGGGCGCGACGTGCGCGATCCGACCGAGATCGTGTTTCGCGATCCCCGGCCGCTGACGATCCGCGTCGTCGACGCCAGCGGGCGGCCTCGCGGCCACGTCACGCTCGCCGTCTGCGTCGGCGTCGCCGCACGCCACGAGCAGATCGCACAGTTGACGAGCAATCCCGACACCGGGCTCGCCGTTCTCGAGTCGGTCGAGGAAGTGCTGCTCGACCAGCACGCCGACGCGACGCGCCGCTTCGGCGGAACGAGCGGCGACCCGACGCTCTGGATCAGCGCGGACGAGGCTGGCGTCACGAGCGCGGGTGTCGCGACCTCGCTGCGCCGGATCGGCACGGCGCCGATCGAACTGCGACTGCCCGGCGAGGGAACGCTGCGGCTCCGGCTCGCGGACGCCGCCGCTGCGAACGCCGCGGATCCGTTCGTCGTCCACGTCGTCGGCGTGTCGAGTGCGGATCGCCGGCAGACCGTGACTCGGCCGATCGTTCGCCCGCTGACCCCGCCGTCGCACGCGGCCGACGTCACGGTTGGCGTCGGTGGCGAGTTCCTCGTGCTGCTGGAGGACGGCGCACACCGGACGACTCCGGTCGCGCGCGTCATCGGTCCGCGCACCGCCGGCGAGGTCGTCGACGTCACGATCACACCACCGGTGCGCGCCGAGTTGCGCGGACGCCTGCTGCTCGCCGACGGCGCGCCGTTCGCATCGTCGTCGTTCACGTTCCACCCGATCGGCGCCGGGGCGGGACCGGCGCTCGACGGCCGCACGGAGGCGACGGGGCGATTCCGGCTCGCGGTGCCGACGGATTCGCGTTGGCAGACCTTCGTCGTGAGATCGCCGTGGAACGGTGGCGCCGCGTGGTTCGCGACGCTGCCCGGCGGCGTGCGCGCGGAGGTCCACGATCTCGGCGACCTGCGCGCGACGTCCGCGACGCGACTCGTCGAAGGCCGCGTCGTCGACGCGAACGGCCGCAACGTGTTCCGGCCCGAACTCGTCGTCGAACGTTCGATCGTCGACGCGGACGGCGCCCGAACCTGGGCGCCGGCGACCGACGTCACGGTCGCGATCGATCGCACCGGGAGCTTCCGCGTCGATGGACCCGACGCCGGGATGCCGATGCGCGTCACGGCATCGCGGTCCGGCAGCGGGCGCAGCGCGCCGACGCCGTTCGTCGTCGGCGCGAAAGACCTGCGCGTCGTGCTGCGCGCCGGCGGTGTCGTCGTCGGGCGGACGCGCGGTCTGCCCGGACGAACGTCGAACACGCGCGTGACTGCGACGGCGCCCGGCCACGAACCGCAGTCGACGTGGATTCGCGGCGACGGGACGTTCGTGCTGTCGGACGTTCCACCGGCGACGTGGACGATCGAGTTCGCGCTGCCGGGCGCCGGCGTCGTCGCGACCGTTCCCGGCGTCGTCGTCGCCGCCGGCGCGCCGACGTCGGATCCGCGCCTCGCCGATGTCGACCTCGGGACGCTGCGGTCGCTGCGCTTCGCCGTCGAGACGCACGCCGGGTTGCCGGCGCGCGGCGCCGTGCGCAACGACGCCGGGGATCGGCTGCCGCTCGACGCCTACGGCGGTGCGACGCTGTGGACGAACGGCGCGCCGCTGCGCGTGACCGTCGAGCCGGCGAACGGGGCGCCGTTCGTCGTCGATGGCGTGACCGACGATCGCGTCGTCCGACTGCCGCGCTGACGGCCGGCGTGCCGATCAGACGACGGCGCCGAACGCTGCACCGACGCCGGCCGTGACCGCCATCGCGATCCCGCCGAAGAACGTCACGCGCAGCGCGCCGACGCGGACGTTCGCGCCGCCGATGCGCGCCGCCGCGGCCCCGAGCGCCGCCAGGAACACGAGCGACGTCGACGCGAGCCATGCGATGCGGGCGCCGTCCGGCGTCAGGACGGCGACGCCGAGCGGCAGTGCGGCACCAACGGCGAAGCTGGCTGCCGACGTCCACGCGGCTTGCACGGGTCGCGCGCGCATCGGCTCGGAGATCCCGAGTTCGTCGCGCGCGTGCGCGCCCAGCGCGTCGTGCGCCGTCAACTGCGTCGCGACGCGCGCCGCGAGTTCGGGATCCAGTCCGCGCTCGACGTAGATCGCCTTCAACTCGCGGAGTTCGGCGTCCGGATCGGTCTCGAGCTCGCGACTCTCGCGCGCGATCTCGGCCTGCTCGGCGTCGGACTGCGAATGCACGGACACGTACTCGCCGGCCGCCATCGACATCGCGCCGGCGACGAGCCCGGCGACGCCGCTGACGACGAGCGCCTCGCGCGTCGCATCGGCGGCCGCGACGCCGATCAAGAGGCACGCCGTCGAGACGAGCCCGTCGTTCGCGCCGAGCACGCTCGCGCGGAGCCATCCGACGCGGTCGGTGCGGTGACGTTCGGCGTGGCGGCGTGGTGGCGGCATCGTGTCGTGCGTGGGACGCGGTCCTCGGTCGCCGCCGCGACCGTCGAAGGCGCGCTACGCTGACTCGCGTGTCGGACGTTCTACTCGCTTCGCTGTTCGCTGCGCTCGTCGGCCTCGGAGTCGGCACGCGCGCGGGTGCACAGGATGCGCCCGAGATGAAGTTCCGCGTCGTCGACGACCAGCGTCGCCCGGTCGCTGGCGCGGTGGTGGTGGTCGTGCCCGATCGGCTGACGCGCGCCGAACTCCGGGTCCTGCCGTCCGAGACGATCCAACGGGAGTCCAGGCTTCGCTCCGCGTCGACCGACGCCGACGGGATCGCGACGGTCGTCAACTATCGCGGCAACGCCGACGTCACGGTTCACCTCGACACGCGGGGCGCGACCCGCGTCGTCGACAGCCGCGAAGCGCCGGGTCCGATCGAACTCGTGCTGACCGAACTGCCGGTGCCCGAGCGCCGCCCCGATCCGCCGCCGCCCCGGCCGCGCCCGATTCCGCGCCCGCGCTCTGCGATCGTGGAGGGCCGACTCGCGGTACCACCGGACCGCAGGTTCGCGACGACGCAGCGTTCCGTGTCGCTGTGGGCGGCAGAGGTGAACGAGGTGCTCGACCGATCGGGGCATGTGAACGCCGACGGCGGGTTCCGCTTCGAGTGCGTGCCGAACTCCGACGCACGTCGGTGGTTCGTCGTCGATCCAAGGCTGCCGGATCACGTCTGGTGGACGTTCCGCCGCGACGGGCTGACGGCCGGGCTTCACGACGTCGGGACGCTCCCGGTCGCGAACGTGCGCGTCCTCGTCACGGGCAACGTCCTCGACGACGACGACCGACCGGTGCGGAACATCGACTTCGTCGTCGAGCGCGTGACCGTCGATGCGAATGGAGTCGAACGCTTCGAGCCTGCCTACGACGTGGGTGCGCTGTCGACCGATCCGCAGTTCGTTCTCCAAGGCGCCGATCTCGGCATGCCGCTGCGGATCCACGTCCAAACGTCTTACTTCGGGCGACTGGGCAGCCGTAGCCACACGGTTCGAGTTCCCGCCGGTGCCGACAGTCCCCCCGACGTCACGCTCCGCGTATCGACCGGCGGTGTGATCCGCGGACGACTGCGTGCCACGCCGGATCTCGTTCGTGCGATCGAGGTCGTCGTGTCGGCGAACGACGGCGGCCCCCCGTTCGTCGCGCGACCGAGTCGCGGCGGGACGTTCGCGGTGCCGCACGTGCCGGCGGGCGTGAACGACGTCGCGTTTCTCGTGCCCGGCGCCGGTGCGTGGATCGTCGCCCGTGACGTCGTCGTCGCGCGCGGTGCGGCCACATCGGATCCGCAACTCGCCGATGTCGAGGTTTCGGGGTTTCGACCTCTCGTGCTCGTGGTCGAGGAACCCGACGGTCGCGCGGTCGAGGGCGTCGTCGAATGCGCCGACGGCGCGACCGTGCGACTCGACGAGCGCGGGCGCGCGACGTTGTGGGTCGCAGGGCCGGTCGACGTGGCGATCGTGCCGTGGCGCGGCACACGAATGCACGTCACCGGGCTCGCGTCGGACAAAGTCGTCGTCGTGCCTCGCTAACGTGACGCCGTGATCGACGCCCACGTCCCTCGCATCGCGTTCGCATTGCTGTCGCTGACGGCGCTGCTCCCGCTCGCTGCGCAAGCCGACTTCGACCTCCGCATCCGCGCGCAGACTCTCGACGGCGCGCCGCGCGTCGAGCATCCGGTGCTGATCCGGTTCGACTGCGGCAAGACGCGGTGGACGACGTTCCGGACGTCCGACGCCGACGGGCGCATCACGCTGCAGAACGTCCGCGCGCACGTTGCGTCGCACCTGCGGGGCGGCGAGGCGATCCCGGCGAATGCGACGTTCGAGGTCGTCAGCCAGTGGCCGGTCGCGGCGAGCTACGACCGGAAGTTCACGCTGGCGGCGCCGCCGACCGGCGACGTCGAACTGCGCGTGCCCGAACTCGAGCGCGTGCGCGTCGCGCTCGTCGTCCCCGGCAGCAACCGCGATGCGACGCTGCCGGTCGCGCAGGTCTGGCTGCGGCCGCGCCCGGCCGACTTCGCGCCGACCGGTCGGTTCGTCCACGACGAACGCGAGGTCCGCGGCGAACAGTCGGCGGGCAATCAGGCATGGGTGCGCCTGTCGCCGGGCGTGCGCTATGTGCTTCAGGCGCGCCTGCAGGGCCACGAGATCGTCGACGTTCCGCTCGACGTGCCGGAGAACCTCGACGCGATCGAGGCGTCGATCGACGTTCCGATCGAAGGCGCGGCCGTCGTCACCGGCTGCGTGCGCACCGAGTCCGGCGAACCGCTGCGATCGACCGAACTCCGCCTGCTGCTGCGCGCCGAGAACGGCGCCAACGCCGAGCACGCGATCGGCACCGACCGCGACGGCCGATTCGTCGCCGTGCTGCGCGCGCACGGCGAACGCGGCTGGCACGCACGGATCGTCACGCCGGCGACCGCGCCCACGTCGCCGATGCAGGCCGTGCTGCCGCTGCCGTCCCCGCTGGTCGCAGGTCGGACCGACGTCGGCGACGTGACGACGGCGATCGGCAAGGTGCTCGCGAGCGGACGCGTCGTCGACCGGAACGGTGGCAACGTGTTCCAGCCGCGGCTGCACGTCGAAGTCCGTTCCGGCGATGGGTGGCGCCACGACCCCGACCTCGCGGTCGACGTCCAACGCACCGGCCGGTTCACGATCCGCGGCGTCGTCGACGCGGACGCACTGCGCCTCGTCGCTTCGCGCGACGGCTACCGCTGCCTGGAGCCGACCGTCGTCCGCATCGGCACGAAGGACGTTCGCGTCGTCGTCGACGCCGTCGGCCGACTGCGTGGATCGGTGCGTGCGCATCCGGCGATCGTCGGCGCGGGGCTCGTGACGATCGGTTGGCGCCGCGAAGGCGACGCCGCGCCGGACGAACGCGACGCCGTGCTCGTCGCGTCGATCGATCCGAAGGGGAACTTCGTCCTGCCCGATCTCGTGCCGGGTCGCTACGAGATCACGTTCCACCTCGCTGGACGCGTGCCGCAGCTTCGGATCGCCGACGTCGACGTCGGTGCCGCGCGCGAGTCGATCGACGATCGGTTGCAGGGGATCGACTTGACCGCCGTGACGCCCGTGCGCGTGACGGTCCGCGACGAAAGTGGCCGGCCGCTGCCCGGCGAGGTTCGGATCGTCGGCGACGGCGGCGTCATGGCGGACCCGCTGCCGTTCGAGATCGCGCGCGACGGGTCGGTGCTGCTCGCGCGCGGCGACGCGCCGCTGCGGCTCTGTGTGCGTGCGGATGGCCACCTGGCGAAGTTCGTCGACGGCGTCGACGGCGATCGCGAAGTGACCCTCGACGCAGCGCCGAAGATCACGCTGACGCCGCGTGCCGGCGGCGTGCCGTGGCCGAGCGACGTCTCGTGCCGCATCGAACTGGTGCCGCGCGACATCGGCCCGCTCGCGTCCGCCCCGGCGTTGGCGTCGCGCGCCGACGTCGTCGACGGTCGCGCCGAACTGCTCGCACAGCGCGTCGGTCGCCATGCCGTGATCCTGTACGGCCGCGACGGCGTCGCGCATCGAACCGATGTCGAAGTCGACGTTCGCTCGGATCCGTCGCGCGAGCGCGCGCCGATCGTCGTCGACCTGCCGGCCGAGCTGCTCGCGCGCCTGCGCGGAGGCCGTTGAGCATGCGAACGTTCGCACGTGGCCGTCGGCGGCGGCACCGGGCGTTCGCGGTCTCAAGTCCACGTTCCCACCGCGTCGATTCCGTGCGGATGAATCACGGATCGACGGCGCCCGCCGCATGGAGCTGCCAATGACTCTCGCGATCCTGCATGGCGCCGTCGCGGAATGGCCGACCTGGGTCGTCGCGCTCGGCTGCCTGGTCACGTTCCTGTTCCTCGCGTGGCGCGGTGCCGCTGGCTACGCGTTCGCGATCGCGGCGGCCGCCGCGCTGTGGCTGATCGGCGCGCCGACGTGGCTGCTGATCGTGCTCGCCGTTCCGACCGTGATCCTGTTGTGGCCGCTGCCGCGACGAATGCTGATCAGCGGACGCGTCATGCGAACGATCGCGAAGCTCGGCATGCTGCCGACGATCTCGGAGACCGAGCGCGCGGCGATCGAAGCCGGCACGACGTGGGTCGACGCGGAGCTGTTCAGCGGCAAGCCGAACTGGGACGTGCTGCTCGCGCAGGACTACCCCGACTTGAAGCCCGACGAGAAGGCGTTCCTCGACGGACCGGTCGAGCAGCTTTGCAAGATGACGGACGATTGGGAGGTCCATCAGCGTCGTGACCTTCCGCCGGAGGTCTGGGAGTTCGTCAAGAAGGAACGGTTCTTCGGGCTGATCATCCCGAAGGAGTACGGCGGTCTCGGCTTCGGCGCGCTGGTCAACAGCGCCGTCGTCGCGAAGCTGGCGTCGCGTTCGCTGCCGCTCGCAGTGACGGTCATGGTCCCGAACTCGCTCGGCCCGGCGGAGCTGCTGATCCACTACGGCACCGAGGCGCAGAAGCAGCACTGGCTGCCGCGACTCGCGAACGGCACCGAGATCCCGTGCTTCGCGCTGACCGAGCCGGGCGCGGGTTCCGACGCCGGTTCGATCACGTCGAGCGGCGTCGTCTTCCGCGGTGAGGACGGCAAGCCGTGGCTGCGGCTGCAGTGGGACAAGCGCTACATCACGCTCGCGGCAGTCGCGACGGTGCTCGGGCTCGCGTTCCGGATGCGCGATCCCGAGAACCTGCTCGGACGCGGCGTCGACCTCGGGATCACGTGCGCGCTGATCCCGACCGACACGCAAGGTGTCGTGCTCGGCCGGCGTCACGATCCGCTCGGCGTGCCGTTCTACAACTGCCCGACGCAGGGTCATGACGTCGTCGTGCCGATCGATGCGATCCTCGGCGGCGTCGACGGCGCGGGGCGTGGCTGGCGGATGCTGATGGAATGTCTCGCGGCGGGCCGCGGGATCTCGATCCCGGCATGTGCGACCGGTGGCACGCAACTCGTCGCGCGCGTCGCGAGTGCGCACGCGGCCGTTCGGCGGCAGTTCGGTTTGCCGATCGGGCGGTTCGAGGGTGTCGAGGAGCCGCTCGCGCGGATCGCGTCGTCGGCCTACGTGCTCGAGGCGTCGCGTCGCTACACGTGCGGCGGGCTCGATCGCGGTGCGAAGCCGTCGGTCGTCACGGCGATCGTCAAGTACCAGACGAGTGAGACGTTCCGCCGTGTCATCGACGACGGCATGGACGTGCTCGGTGGGAATGCGATCTCGATGGGGCCGCGAAATCTGCTGGCGCACGGATACATCGGCGCGCCGATCAGCATCACGGTCGAGGGCGCGAACATCCTGACGCGCACGTTGATGATCTTCGGACAGGGCGCGATCCGGTGTCATCCGTTCGCGCGGAAGGAGATCGAGGCGATCGCGGCGAACGACGTGAAGGCGTTCGATCGCGCGGTGTTCGGGCACGTGCGGCACGTCGTGCGGAATGCCGTGCGGTGTGTGCTGCTGAGTCTGACGCGCGGGCGGCTCGCGCGTTCACCGGTCGGTGGGCCGGCCGCGCGCGCGTTCCAGAAGCTGGCGTGGGCGTCGGCGTCGTTCGCGACGCTCGCCGATCTCGCGATGGCGACGCTGGCCGGCGATCTGAAGCGCAAGGAGAAGCTGACGGGGCGCTTCGCGGACGTGTTCTCGTGGATGTACCTCGCGACGGCGACGCTGAAGCGGTTCGAGGCCGAGGGGCGGCGCGAGATCGACGTTCCGGTGTTCCGGTATGCGATGGACGTCGCGTTCGCGCGGATGCAGGAGGCGTTCGACGGGATCTATCGCAATCTCGACGTGCCGGTGCTCGGGTGGTTCCTGCGCGGGCCGGTGGCGTTGTGGTCGCGGTTGAACCCGTTCGGCGCGCCGCCGAGCGACCGGCTGTCGGGGCGCGTGGCGCGCGCGCTGCAGCAGGCGGGGCCGTTCCGCGATGGGCTCGCGAGCGGGATCCACGTTCCGACGGATCCGAGCGAGGCGCTCGGGCGGTTGGAGCGCGCGTTCGTGCTGTCGTGCCGTGCGGACGAGACGTTGAACAAGATCAAGGACGCCGTTCGCAGCGGGCAGTTGCCGAAGGACAAGCCGGAGCGGCTCGTGAAGTTGGCGCTCGAGCGCGGCTACGTCAGCGACGCGGAGGCCGAGTTGCTGCAGACCGCCGAAGCCGCCCGCGCCGACGCGATCGCCGTCGACTCGTTCACGCTCGAGGAGTACCTGCGCACCGCCGTCGACGTGTCGGAGTTGACGGGTTCGAAGTGAACGCGTCGCTTTCCGGGAGGAAGTGAAACAAAGGTGCCTGGCACCTTTGTTTCACTTCCCCCGACAAAGTCTCAGTTGCTCAGCAGCAACTTCCCGCCGCTGCTCGTCGTCAGCCCGAACGAGTTCGCGGGGATGTCGACGTTGAACCACGTCGCGTAGAGGCGCGTGAACGCCGTGCCGACCGGGATCGGCAGCGTGATGCTCGCGTTGCCCGTCGCGTTCGTCGACGTCTGCAACGTCACGATCGAATCGTTCCACACGAAGCACGACGGCGCGCCGAGCACGCCGAGGTCGAGCGGCAGCGGAATCGTGCCGAACGACGTGAAGCTCGCGCCGATGCTGAGGAACGCCGGCGACGCCGGCCGCGCGCCGCTCAGCGTCAGGTCCATCGTCTGCCCGCCGATCGGATACGTCGACGCGCCGATGCGCGGCGTGCCGTTCGAGCCCGGGCAACCCCCGCCGACCTCGACGAAGTTCCCGTCCTGCAGCAACAAGCCGAACTTCGATCCGCCGCCGCTGGTCAACGGCGTCTGCGTCTGATTCGTCGTCCACTGGAAGCGGAACGCCCGATTCACGCCCGTGTCCGTCTCCGGGAAGTAGAAGTTGCCCGTCCCGGTCGTCGTGCCCCAGACGATGATCTCGAGGCACATGTTCGGTTCGGCCGGCGTCGGAACGAACACGTGCGCGTTCGGCAGTCCGAGCCCCCGCCACGCGGCGCGTTCGAAGTACACGCGCAGCGGCCCGCGATACACGCGCACCGGATTCGGATTGTTCGTGTTCCAGTCGGCGACCGGAGCGACCTGCGCCGTGCGGCCAATCAGGATCTCGATGTCGGTGTAGTCGATGTCGAGATCGGTGCCGGACGGCGCACCAGCGACGAAGATGTCGTTGATCACGAGCACCGGCGGCAATTGCATGCTCGGAACGATCGTCTGATAGCGAATCCCGTTGCTGCCCCACGGGAATGCATTGCCGCCGCCGGTGCCGGCAACCGGATTGCCGACGTAGAGGACGTTCTGTTGCGCGGCGAGGCTGCCCGCGAGAAGGACGGTGGCTGCGAGGAATCGGACGCTGGGTCGCATGGAGGCTCCTTGGGTACCGGAAAGGAAACGAATGGCGGCACCATAGCGACGTTCCGGCATCGTCGAGTTCCGAACTCGACGAGTTGTCTACATCGTGTCTGCATCGTGGACCTCGCACTCCACGCGCCTATCCTCCGCGCCCCCATGTCTGCGCCATACCCGTCACCCGCATTCACCGCGTTCGGCATCCTCGGCACCGTCACGCGGAACGCCGGCCGACACGAGATCACCGGTTGGGCCGTCGCACCCGACGCCGGTCCGATCGACGCGCTGCGCGTCTTCGTCGGCGCGCGCGAAGTCGCGGCGACATCGACGACTGGGCGATCGAGTCCCGAAGTCGCCGCGGCGAATCCGACGCTCCCCGACGCAGCGAACGCCGGCTTCACGATCTCGATCACCGACGACGCCGTCGGCGGCGCAATCGAGGACGAACTTCTCGCGGTCGTCCCGTTCAGCGGCGGTCGCCCCGGCAATCCGATCTTCACGCTCGTCCAACCGACCGTCGTCCTGCCGACCGACGAGACGCTGAAGATCACCGGCGGATCGTTCAAAGCCGCCTACGAGTTCCTCGGCTACTTCCTCGGCTTCTGCGAGCTCCGTCCCGACCAGTCGGTTTTGGAGGTCGGCTGCGGCTGCGGGCGAATGGCGTATCCGCTCGCGTACTACCTGCAGCCGCCGGGTCGCTACGAAGGATTCGACATCGTCACGCGATTGATCGACTCGGCACGCGACGGTGTGACGACGACGCGGCCGCACGTCCGCTTCCAGGTCGCCGACGTCTTCAACTCGGTCTACAACCGCGCCGGCAAACAGAAGTCGTCCGAGTTCGTGTTCCCGTATCCCGACGCGAGTTTCGACTTCGTGTTCCTGACGTCGGTGTTCACGCACATGTATCCCGCCGACGTGCGTCGTTACCTGTCCGAGATCCGCCGCGTGCTGCGTCCCGGCGGAAGGGTCCTGATGACGTGCTTCCTGCGCACGCCCGATGCGGTCGTCGCGATCGACGAAGGGCGCAGCTCGCAGTCGCTGCGCCACCCGCGCGAGGAATGCTGGATCGCGAAGCCCGAGGCACCGGAGTTCGCCGTCGGCTTCGCGCCGGAGCAGTTCTTCGCGTGGGTCGAAGCCGCGGGGTTCGCCGTCGAACGGTTCGCCCCGGGCTTCTGGTGCGGCCGTCCACGCCGCGTCAGCTATCAGGACATCGTCGTCGCGTCGTGACGACGCTCAGTAGGTCCCGAGCCGCAGCACGAGACCGTTGCTGAGGATCAGCGCGTTCGTCGACGTGAAGCCGGCGATTTGCGCGATGTAGCCGAAGTAGAGCGCCGAGGGGATGTTCGGCAGGTTGATCGGATTGAACGTCACCGGCGCACCGGCGATGACGCCGGTCGAGCCGACGACGACCGACGTACCACCCGGCGTCATGTACGCGATCCCGTTCCCCATCGGGAGGCTGACCGGGGGCAACAGGTCGAACAGCAGGAACGCGCCGACCGAACTCGTTTGCGTCGTCGCGACCTGCATCTGGTAGGCCGAGCCGAGCGCCGGCCGCCGCATGCTGGTGCCAACCCCACCACCGACGACGGTCAACGTGATGTCGGGCGGATTCGGCAGCGAACGCAGGACTGCGATCGGCTCGATCGAAACTTCAGCGAACGGGGTGCCGGTGACCGTTCGCCCGGTCACGAGGTCCAGCACGCCCTGCCCGAGGGCGTCCGGGCCGCTGACGACGGCGCCGCTGAAAACCGATCCGCTCGGAGGAGGCGTATTTTCGAGCACGAGCGTCGCATTCGTCGGCGTCGTGATCAGTCGGAGATTGACGTCGTCGGTGAACGCGAAATCGCCGCGACTGTCACCGTCGATGTCGCCGAGCGCCGCGACCCGGCCGCGGTCGTTCGCATTGACCGACGCGTAACCGAACGTCGCGAGCGGTGCGCCCGACGCGGCCGTCGAGAACGTGTAGACCGCCGGTCCATTGATGTTGTCTGCCGGCGCGAGCACGGCGAACTCCGAGTTGCCATCCCCGTCGAGGTCGCCGATCGCAGCGATGGATCCGCCGAAGCGCTGATCGTCGGCCGTCGGTCCCGGTGCGAGGAACGTCGTCAGGAACGGCGCGCTCGCCGAACCGAGCGTGTGCACGTTGACGTAGCCGTTGCGCTGCACGGCCGGCACGACCGGCGACCACTCCGGTGCGCCGATCGCGAGGCGATTGCCGTCGACGGCGAGCGTCGTCCCGAAGCCGCCGCCGCGGACGTCGGTGATCGAGTAGAGGAGCGCGCCGGTCCCCGAGTCGATCACGTGGACCGAGTTCGATGCCGGGTCGCCGAGTGCGAGCTCTGGAGTGCCGCTCGCGTCGAGATCTGGCAGCAGCGCGATCGAGACTCCCGCACCGGTCGGAACGGTGTGAACCGCGAAGAAGTCGAACGCGCCGCTGGCGAGGGCGCCCTTGAAGATCCAGACGAGCCCGTTGTCGGGCGACGTCATCGCGATTTCGTCGCCCAGCACGCCATCGATGTCGCCGATCGTCGTCAGCGCGCGTCCGAAACGGACCGAGCCGTCGCCGAAGTTGGTCACGAACGCGCCGGTCTCCGAAGCGTGGAGCCGCACGTCGCCAGAATTGACTCCGGCCGGATCGATGACGCTGACGAGGATGTCGCGCCGACCGCCACCGTTCATGTCGCTGACGATCAGCGCCTCGGTGCCAAAGCCGGAGTTCGCTACGGGAAACGAATCTGGAATCACGACCTGCTGCGCATGCGCAGCAGTAGCGGTCGCCACTGCGGCGGCGACCAACGAGAGAACGGAACGGGAGCGGGGTGTCTTCATCGCGAAGCTCGACGGAACGGGTCAGATGGCCGAATGCGCGGACGTCGCGCACCGGCAACGCGCCGTCAGTTCCGGAGCAGTCGCGCGCGACTCAGGATTCGCTGCGCTGCGCGTCGTGCGTCCGAACGAGTACGGCGCGGGCATACAGCAACGTGAAGCCCTGCTTCTGCACGTTGCGCTGCGAGGTCGACCCCGGCTGCGTCGTGACGATCGCGAGGTCGCAGCCGGCGCGGGATGCGGCGTCGAGGCGCGCCTCGAGCAGCGTCGTCTGCACGCCGCGCCGTCGGTGTTCGGGCAACGTCGACGCGCCGCACAGTTGCGCGATCCCGTCGTGCACCCGCATCGCGCCGCCGCCGAGCGCGACGCCGTCGCGGCGGACGACGTAGCGATGCATGTCGTCGAGTTGCACGAAGTCGCGCATGACCTGCGTCAACGTCGTGCCGTCGAACGACTCGTGCGGTTGCACGCCCTGCAGGTCCGGCGACAGGAACCCGCGAACGACGAGCGCGATCCACGCGTCGACGTCGTCGATCGGAGACGGCTCGACCGAGA
>JAEYTU010000608.1 GCA_023433825.1 Planctomycetota bacterium | reverse complement strand
GAACGCGCGTGCCGGTCGCGTAGACGTTGTTGGTGTTGTTGCCGCCACCGTCGCGGTCGTCGAGCCAGATGCCGAGCACGTCGCCGTTCGCCGTCACGGCGACGGTCAGGTCGTCGACGTCGGCGATCCCCGGCGGCGTCGAGCACGAGCCGCGCGACGTGACCTGCGTCGACGCGTGCCAGCTCGCGCCACCATCACTCGTGATCGCGAGCGCCCATTCCTCCGGGAACACGCACTGCTCCCAGCCGACGACGCCGACCGATCCCTTCAGGTCGATCGAGTACAGCACGCTGTTGATGTTCGACAGCGCGAACTCCGGCCGCGGGCCTGCGAGGAAGCCCATTCCGGCTTGCGTGTCGGTCACGACGAACACGCTGTTGTTGGCGTTGCCGGTGCCGTTGCGATCGTCGCGATACGCGACCATCAGCGTGCTGCCGTCGGCGGCCGCGAGGAAGCCGTCGATGTCGACGCCGTTCGGCGTCGCGTTGACGCGGACCGGACCCTGCCATGTCTGGCCGAAGTCGTTCGAGAAGCGCAGCTTGACGATGTCGACCGGATCGGTGTTCGAGTCCTCCATCAGGACGTAGGCATTCGGGCCCGACAGCAGCGCGATGCTGCGCCGCGGCACGGCCCACGTCGAAGCGACGGCGTTGTTGCTGTGCGTGATCTCGGTCACCGACGACAGGTCGAGACCGTTCGCCGCGGAGACGCGTGAGTACGTGTTGTTGAGTCCGTCGGCCGGCGGCCGGATGCGATCGTCCTGCCACGCGACGTGGACGAAGTTCGCGTAGGCGTCGATCGAGCCGAAGTCGACGTCGGCCGCGCCGAGCGGATAGCCGTTGTTGACGCGGGTCTCGGGCGCGAACGACGACAGTGTCGTTCCGACGAACGTGAACGACGCGTAGTAGAGGTCCTCGTTCGACGAGGTCGTTCGGTCCGCGCGGTAGACGAGGTGCAGGTAGCCGTTCGACGCGACTGCCTGCGGCTCCTCGCAGTCGAGCAGCGGGTCGGTCGCGTTCTGGATGCCGGTGCTGGCGAGGATCGGCTGCGACCAGGTCTGCCCCTGATCGTGCGAACCGACGACGTAGACGGCGCGGTTCGAGGCCGCGGACGTCCCGCGGTTCAGCGCGACGACGAGGTAGACGCGGTGTTCGTCGCAGACGAGGCGCGTCCAACTGCTGGCGAGAACTTCGCCGGGAAGCAACGGGAACACGGTCTGCGCCGCGCCCCACGTCAGACCGCCGTCGATCGACCGGCGGAAGGCCATGACCGGGACCATCGGCGTCGCGTTCGCGTCGACGTCCATGTAGCAGGCGTAGGCGACCTGGGCGGTCGGGTACGTGCCGGGCAGCGTCGCGCCGAGCCGTTGCTTCGGCGCTGCGACGCGCCAGTTGTTCCATCCCTGCGCCGGGATGTTGTTCATCGCGACGACCGGGAGGTAGTTCGCGTTCAGCTTCGTGTCGCCGCGAGGAAGACCTTGCGGCTGTTGCGAGGTGACCGCGGCCGCCGCGAGCAGACCGATGGCCGGGAGGAGAAGCGGGAGAACCTTCATGAGGGGGCGTTCCGAGGTTGCCGGATGCGTGTGGCGCGAGCGTCACGACGACGCTCGACACGCGAAGCAACCTAGGAACCGACGTGTGCCCGCGATGAAGCCGATGCCAAAGGCGTGCGTCAGCGCGGGCGTTCGATCGGCGGGCCGTCGTCGACTTCGTCCGGCGTCTCGTCCGGTGGCTTGTCCGGCGCGGCGTTTTGCGACGCGACCAGCAGCTCGCGTCCCCATGCCTGCGCGTCCAGGCGATCGAACTCCGCGTCCATCGCGTTCATCGCTTCGGTCATCGGCAGGCCGTGCTCGCGGTCGATGCGCGCCTGCAAGTCGTTCGACAGCGCGCCGAGTTTCCGGAAGCGCGCGCGAACGTCGCGTCGGCGCTTGGCGAGGTCGAAGACCTGTTCGCGCAGCTCGGCGGCGCGTGCCTCCGAGTCGATCTGGCGCAGCACGGCCGTCGTGTCGCGGTAGGCGGCGGTCGCTTCGTCGTAGACCTGGCGATGCGGTGCGAGGACGCGTTCGTAGTCGGTGCACGCGCTGCACAGGACGACGGCGAGGAGAGCGATCGAAGCGCGTGGCGTGGGACGGTCGGTATGCTCGGTCACGATGACGCCAGCATCCGCGGAACCGAGACCGAAGACGAGACCCGACCTCGCCGACGTCAAGAACGACCTACGCGCGATGGCGACCTGGAAGAAGGTCGCCATCGCGCTCGCCGTTCTGCTGATGGTCGGCGGCCTCGCGCTGTCGATGGTCGAGACCAAACAGCCGGTGCGATCCGGCGGCGCGCCGCTGTCCGGCGGTGCGACGTCGCTCGTCGGCGGCGAAGGCACCGGCACCGCCGGCGCGCAGGGCGAGGAGGCCGTCTGGTCCGAGGGAATGGTCCGACTCGGGTTCAGCTTCTTCGCCGCGTTCTGCGTCGGGTACGCGCTGCGCCGATTCCTCGGGCTGCTCGTGTTCGCGTTCGGCTTGGCGTTCCTGTTCCTGTTCGTGCTCGCCTATGCCGAACTGATCGTCGTCGACTGGAAGGCGTTCGACGGTCTGTACGAGAACTTCGTCGCGCGGGTGCGCGGCGAGTTCGACGAGTTCAAGACGTTCGTGACCGGGAGCTTGCCGAGCACGGCGCTCGCCGGGCTCGGCTTGGTCGCCGGCTTTCGCCGCAACCGGTGACGCTGCGCGCGCGAGGCGCGCGTCAGTTGCCGATCGCGACGGCGACCGGGTTCGTCGTCATCAGTCCGCGCGGACCACCGATCAGGATGCCCTGCGCGTACAGGTTGAGTCCGTCGAAGGTCGGGTTCG
>JAEYTU010000583.1 GCA_023433825.1 Planctomycetota bacterium | reverse complement strand
ACCCGCCGCCCGGCGACAACACGAGGAACAGCGCGCCGCCGAAGTGCACCGCGTGGTGCACCGTGCATGGCGGGATGCCGGCCAGCGGGACCGTTCCGGCCGGCGTGCCGTCGCTGACGACGACCTGCGTGAAGTACGTCTGATCCCAGACGCGGAAGACGACGCGCGAACCGAGCGCCGCGAATCGCTCGACGACGGCCCCCGCGAACGTCCGCAGCAGTTGCGTCCCTGTCGCCGTCCCGTCGCTGGTCCAGAGTTCGTAGCCGGTGTCCTTCGCGACCGAGACGAACGCGCGACCCGCCGCGAGTTGGATCTCCGGGACGCTCCGCGCCGCGATCGTCTGCAGCAGCGTCGTGCCCGCCGTCGTCCCGTCCGTCCGATACAGGTCGCAGCGATTCACGCCATCGACGAACCCGAAGTACGCGACGCCGTCGTTCCCTGCGATCCCACGCGCCAACTCGACGCCGACGCCGCCGAACGTCGGCGCGACGAGGAAGCGCGTCCCGGCGGACGTGCCGTCGGTCGCAAAGATCCCGCGTCGCACACCGTCGGTGCCGAAGAACACCGCGACGTCGCAGAGTGCGTGCAGGCGCAGCGGATACAGGACCCCCGAGGCCGCGCCCGGCGCGAGGTCGACGACGTTCGTGCGAGCGCTCGTGCCGTCCGTGCTCCAGACCTCGGTCCCGTTCGCCGCCGTCTGCGCGACGAACAGGACGCGATCGCGCACCGGCACGAACCCGACCGGCGACGAACCGCTCGCCCCGGGTTCGAGATCGCGAACGATGCGAGCCGCCGACTGCGCGGGAAGCGCGGCCAACGCGAACGAGAGCCACACGAAGCAGTGCGAACGGATCATGGCGCAGCGCGTCGGCAAGATGCGTTCCAGCGGCGTAGGGCTCGTCGGATCCGCGCCACGCACGCAGAATCCCGCCGTGCTGACCGCCGCCGTCGTAGCTGCTCTGACCCTCGCGCCGCAGTCGGGACCGAGCGCGGTTCTGACGACGGTCGCACCCGACCACCCGTTCCACACCGTCGTCGTCGCCGCGACGAAGGAGGTCGACCGCGCGGAACCGATCGTCGTCGCGCGGCCACCCGATGCGATCGCGACGCTGCGCACCGAACGCATTCGCGATCTGCTCGTCGTCGTGCCACCCGACGTCGTCGACGTCGACTTCGCCTACGACCTGCATCGGCTGGCGACCGGCGTCGACGACGATCCGTTCGCCGACGTGCGGGTCGGCGTGATCACAGGGCGTGACGTCGACGCCGCGCTCCGCTTCCTCGCGGCCACGACGGCCGCGCGACGCGCCGCACCACCGCCGAACGGCAGCCTGCTCGAACTGCTCGGCCCGAACGTCCGTGACGACGCGAAGACGTACTTCTGGCGGCGTCCGACGCAGTTCGCGCGCATGCGCGGGTGGCGGCAGGACAGCGTCAATCACGGGATGCGCGGCTGGCCGGACGACGCACTGCCGCGACTCGAAGGCTTCCGGATCCTGCACCTCGGCGGGCACGGCGTGCCCGAGCGCATCGAGCACGGACTGACCGCGCAACAACTCACGCAGCTCGACCTCGCCGGCACGGTCGTCTTCAACGGCGCGTGTTGGACCGGCGTGACGCGCCACTGGTACCGCCTCGGCGATCCGACCGCGGCACGCCAGACCGCCGACGACACGTTCTGCCTCGCGATGCTCGACACCGGCGCCGTCGCCTACGTCGCCGCGACGCATCCCGACCATGGCGTGCCGGTGCTGCAAGAGGTCGAGCACGTGCTGGTGACCGGCGCGCCGGTCGGCGAGGCGATCCGCGCGACCGTCGCCGGCCTCGTCCTCGCGCGCGGCGGCAAGGCACTCGAACTGCCGTCGTTCCGCGATCGCCGGCTGCCGGATCTGCGGCCCCGCGGCGCCGTCGAGTGGTACGGCACGGCGTCGCGCCTGCTGTACGGCGACCCGCGACTGCGGCCGTGCGACGCGGCGATGGCGGAGCCGTTCACGTTCGAAGCGTCGCCAGACGAGTCCGGCGGAACGCGCGTGACGGCGACGCTGCGTGACCCGTCTGCGCGCGCACTGCTGACCAACGCCTACGACGGCGACCTCGCGTCCGACCCGACGCAGTTCAACACGCGGGCGTGGCTACGGATCCCGTGGGACGCCGACCGTACCGCCCGCCACGTCGAGCTGATCGGTGCGCGCGCGGCGCGCGCGCTGTTCGCGAAGGCGGCCGACGTCGCTGCGCGCGTCGTCGGTCATGCCGTCGAGATCGACGACGGCGCGTGCACGCTGCACGTTCAGGTCGATCTGGCGTCCGACGGGTTGTTCACGTCACCGTTCCGCCGGGTCGGCAGCACGGTGACGTTGGTCGTCCGGTGAGCGTGCGGGTCACGCACGCATCTGGAACGGCTGCCACGGATCGACCTCGGCGCTCAGCGGCGGCAGATGGCCGGCGAATGCGCCGTCCTCGGTGTCCGCGGTGATCTGCAGGTCGACGACGGTCTCGTCGGGGAGGCGCTGCCGCGCCAGCGTGCGGCGCGCATACGCGGCGAGTTGGCGGGCGCGTTCGTCGTCATCGGCCTTCTGCCACGAACTGGCGCGGAACAGCGGGCCGGCGAGACCGATGCGGACGCGATGCGTTCGAGGCCCGTCGCCATCGCCGCCGCCGACTGCGGCCTCGGCGCCGACGACTTGGAGCTCGACCTCGTAGCGAACGACGTCGTGACGGGACAACGGGATCGGACCACGGACTTCGCGGGAAAGACTGCAGACGGGGGGCGTCATCGATGCGGCTCCTTTGCGACCATGGCAAGGTCGCGTGACGTCTTCAGACTCAGGGGCGGCCGACTTTGTTCGCGGAGTTGCCGCGGAACTGCGGGAAAGTCCCGACGCCACGGCTGCGTCGGAGCCACGCGGTCTCAACCCGACCGCCGCGCGCGTCGATACGGGCGCCGTGTTCCTCCCCCGTCCGCTGCGCCACGGGATCGCCTTCGCGAAGGCCCCGGCGAATGCGCTCGCGTTCCAACTCCGGTCCTGGCTCAGGTTGCGACGCGGCCCGCCGTCGCTCGCGAACGAGCCGAAGGGCGAACTGTTCGCCGATCTGCCGGCGGCGGCGCGCGAGCGCGCGGCTCGGCGCGAGTCGGATCTGCGCGTCCGTTACGGGCTCGGGACGTTTGCGGCGCGATCGAGTTGCTTCGTCTATCGCGACGGTTTGTGGCGGCTCGAAGCGCTCGCGGCACTGGCCCGGGCGCTGCCGCTGCCGCCCCGCGCCCGGCTGCGCGCCGTCGACGTCGGCGCCAAGGATTGGCATTACGTGCTGCCACTGCATCGCTTCCTGTCGCGGCACGACGCCCGGCCGCCGCGGAACGTCGAACTGCACGGCGTCGAGACCGACGCGCATGTCGTCACGCGCGACCTGCGTTCGCGCGCCGACCACGCGGCCGCCCATCTGGCGCTGCTCGGCGCGGCCGACGTGCAGTACCACGCGACCGACTTCCGGCGCTTTCACCGCGGCCGTTTCGACGTGGTCACGATGTTCTTCCCGTTCGTGACGCGTTACGCGCTGCTGCAGTTCGGTCTTCCGCTGCGGTGTTTCCGCCCGGCGGAGTTGCTGCGTGCGGCGCGCGCGGCACTCGCACCCGACGGCGTCCTCTATGCCGTGCATCAGACCGAGGCCGAGGCCGCCGCGTTCGGCGAGTTGCTGACGCGTGAAGGAGTCGCCGAACGCACCGTGGTGCCGTTGCCGGCCGAACTGGCGCCCGATCCGCAGCACGCCGCATCGCGCGTCGCGACGGCGGTGGCCGCGCATGCGTTCCCCTGTCTGCTCGCGAGTGACGCCGACATGATCGGCGCATGCGTCGCGCCGCCGTCTGGCTGATCGTCGTCCTCGTCGTCCTCGCGCTCGCGATCGCGGTGCGCGTGCTGTGGTTCGACGCGCGCGAAATCGGTGGTCTCGACGGCGATCGAAGTGGCGCCGGTGCAGCGCGTTCGTCGGCACCGGTGCACGGCGCAGCGACGCTCGCCCCCCGCGTCGACGACACGCCGGCGCCGGAGCCGGAGCCGGTCGCGAGCGCGCCGCCGGACTTCACGTCGACCCCCGACGACGAGGCTCCGGTCGCCGCGCCGGTGCGCGACGGCGTCGTGCTGCGATTGATCGACGCGCAACGGACACCGATGCCGCAGTCGGAACTCGTCGTTCGCTGGCGGACGGGTTTCGGCCGCTACGGCATCGACCGCGGCGAAACGGACGTCGACGGGCGGCTCGCGACGACGATCGCCGCCGTCGCGCAGATCGAATCGATCCAGTGGCTCGACGTGCAGCGTGGTGTGTGGCTGCGCAGCATTCGTCCGCCGGATCCCGCCGATGCGCAGGGTCGCGAACTCGTCGTCCGGTTGCCGGGGTGGCGCGAGATCGACGTCACGTTCGTCGACACGGCGGGCCGCGGTGTGCCGACGGTCGGATTCGAACTGACGAACGTCGGCCGACCGCGCGAGGTCGGTGAATGCGTCCTCGGTCTCGGGACGGTCGGCGGCACCACCGACGACGACGGCACGCGCCGCGTCGCACTGCCCGAGGGCATCTATCTGGTCGAGTTCGCGTCGGCCGGGTTCACGGCGCTCGCCGACTGGTGGCTCGTGGTCGAGCCGAACCCGGTTCCGGCGACGGCCGTGTTCCGCGTCGCACGCGAACGCGATGGACGCGCGGTCCGCGTCGTCGTCGTGCGTCCGCCCGGCGTCAGCGCCGAGCCGCGCGTCTACGCAACCAACGACGACGACTCCGGCGTGCGCGACGCTGGCGACCCGACGTTCGGTGTGCCGCGGCGAAGGGTCTGGTCGGGGCGAGCGGTTGCGGACGGTGCATTCGTCGTCGACGGCGTCGAGCCGTCCCCAGCGTGGGTCACGGTCGCGTGCGACGGCTGCGCGACGGTCAAGCAACTGTTGCCGGCGAACGTGTCCGAGCTCGTCGTGACGCTCGTCGCGTCGGCGCCTCTCGCGGCGTCACACCGCGCGGTGCGCGGCGTCGTCGTCGACGGAGAAGGCAAGCCGGTGTCCGGCGCGAGGGTTGGACTGTGTCGCGACGAACGGATCGCGCACGCGACGTTCGTGACCTCCGAGGCCGACGGGTCGTTCACGTTCGAACTTCTCGACGACCGGCCGTTCGTCGTGACGGCGCGCAGTCCAGGGCACGCATTCGCGGTCGTCGGACCGTTCGACGCCGCGCGTGCACACGATCTGCGGATCGAACTGGCACCCGAGCGCGAAC